>CAZCLS010000484.1:0-3623 GCA_964499565.1 uncultured bacterium | reverse complement strand
ACAGAGAGCCGACCCTGATGGAGTAGCTTCGCACTCCACAGGGCAATGGGGCCGTTGCGTTGGCTTGGGGTGTGATCGCGTGGGCATGCGGGATAGACCACCGTGTGGGACAAACGGTGGCTACTGAGAGGGCCGATAGTAGCACCCGCAGCTCCGAAGCGGGTGACTTTTTCGGCATACATTTTCACGCCGAACATACATACTCTCTTCACGCTAAAGCGTGTACTCCAACATGCGTATGTAGCCGTTGGAGTCCAGCCTTCAGTTTGCTTTTTTGTTTTTAAGGCCTGTAAGGCCGATGTACTATAGCCCGGGGCAACGCCCCGGGTATCTCGCCAACCACATAATTAAGCCCTGGAAGGGCGAAGTAAATCAACCCGGTTCAACCCACCAACCGCCCCAGCTTCATCACCCAATATCTGTCTAGTCGTAAGTCGTCCAAGCTAAAAATCCCAGCCTCCCAACCTCCCAACTTCATTACACGATGGACAGAGAGCCGACCCTGATGGAGTAGCTTCGCACTCCACAGGGCAATGGGGCCGTCGTGTGGGCTTGGTGTTTGATCGCGTGGGTATGCGAGATAGTCCACCGTGTGGGACAAACGGTGGCTACTACGAGAGCGCGAACGAGAACGATGACGAGAACGAGAACGAGAACGATGACGAGGCAGCGGCGATGCCTTGCGGATGCGGTGCAGCACTATCAGCGCGAGGCGTAGATGTACGGTTGCCGGCGTGGCGGGCCCAGGGCGGTATTCACACAGGTTTTAGTCATGCCATAGTAATTCATTTTTGAAAAAGGCAGGAAAGGTCCGAGCGCATAGCCGGGCACATAATAGACCAGGTCAATCATGGAAGGCTGATGGACATATTCATAGGTGCCATTGTATTCGTTGATATAATGGTCGACGTTATAGCCGCGCTGCATAAGGGCCTGGGAGCATTTGCCCAGGTATTGGGGCGGAAACAGGACCGTATCGGCGGCAAATGCCAGCGGTACGGCGGCCCCGGCGGTAAACTCGCCGGTAGAGGCGCAGCCTGATAACAGCACGACAAGCGCAAGAACACCCATCAGGGACAGACTATATAAAAAAGGTACAGAACGCATAGCAGGTTCCTAACATTTATAGACTCTAGATACTGTACACAATGTACAAGTACCAGTATAGCACAAAACGCGATTTAAATCAATATACAAACACCAATATACTACAATACGGCCGGGGGATTAATGGGAGAATGGACTATTTGCGTATTACGGTAGACTGAACCGTACCTGCGTTCCCCGGGAGCAGGCTGCGCAGTGGCTACCCGGATATGTGTGTGTTCTGTTCCGGAACAGAAAAACTGATTCACCGGCGATTCCGCCAACGGCGTGAATCACCGGGGTCTATTTGATTCACCGGCCGGAAACCGAAGGTAGCGTACCGAATCACCGCGTACCGCTTACGTAATCGGGACTATACCATTTTGCACCTTTTTACGTTCACCTTGTGGGTGTTGATTTTTTTCATGTCTATGGTCCAGTTCCATCCCATCGCGGAATCAGGGAATTTTGAGAACTTGCGTTCCGGTCGGGTAAATGGTATAATTCCAAACTTTCTGAAGCCGGTCGGCAATACCGGCGGCATGATACCATGAAGCATGCGGAAAAGAAGAGATACCAAACAGGAACAGGAAAAGGTTGCGCGAGCTTACCCGGGGTGTTACACAGAGACAGGTTATTGTTTACCACGTAAGGAATACTGTTTATGGCACAGAAGGAAGCACAGGAAATACCCGTAGCGGACAGCGGCATAGCCTTTGCTGATACCCTCATCAAATGGATCAGGAAGAAGAAGCTGGAGACTCCGGCGACCTTTTTTCTGGAGATGCACCGGCCGTTGATGCCACTTGCGTACCCGGCGGCGGTGTTATGCGGAACATTTGTTGCGCCATTTTTCGGACCAGATTACTATGAAAAAATCGAAGCGTTACGCGATCCTGCCATCTTGGACGCAGTATTAAACCGTCTGGCTGGACGGGGGCCCGAAGACGCCGACGGACCTCAACCCAAGGAAACTCACCCATGAATCTGAATCATGCTGATGGATTTCTAGCGATATTAATGCTTGTGCTAATGGGGCTGATATTATATTGTTTCTGGCGCGCCAGGCGCGGAAAGATTTCGTTTGTACGCCAGATCTCCGGCATCAGCGCCATGGAAGAAGCGGTCGGACGCGCCACGGAAATGGGCAAGCCGATACTGTTTATCCTGGGTGAAAGCAATATTCAGGATATTAACACTCACACGGCGATGTCGGTTCTGACCCATGTCACCGCACTGGCGGCGCGCATGCGGACGCGGCTGGTTGTACTGATGTCGATCCCCGACGTGTATCCGCTGGCCGAGGCGACCGTACGGCAAGCTTATATGTCGGCCGGGGCGCCCGAATTATTTAACGGCCCGGAGCAAGTCCGATTTTTGTCCCCCGACGGGGTGGTGTTCGCGGCGGGCGTCTCGCGGTTTGTGGAAGAGGAGCGGCCGGGGTGTGTCATCTTTTTCGGATCATTCAGTTTCACGGCCCTGCTGCTGGCGGAGCCCGGGGCGCGACTGGGCATACTGCAGATTGCGGGTGACCCGTCATTATTCCAGATGCCGTTTTTTGTCTGCACCTGCGACCACACGATTATCGGGGAGGAATTTTATGCGGCGGGCGCGTATGTCAGTCCCGATCCGAGGATGCGCAACAGTCTGTTAAGCCAGGACCTTGTCAAGTTAGTGTTTGTGACGATCATTCTGATCGGCTTACTGGCGATACACATTACACCCGTACTGCCCCAGGGCAACTGGATCAGGGAGCGGGCCGATTCAATTGTTGAACTGATCAAAAGGTATTAATAGCGAAACGCTTTATATTGGTGGAGAACTGTTCCCGTGAAAAAGAACATAGCAAAGGTTATAGCATTTCTGGCAGGACTATACTTTCTGCTTGAATTTATGCTGCCCGCCAAAGCGCCGGCTTGGCTGGGGGGCTTTGAGAATCCGTTTACCAGCTGCTTCAGCACCGTCAACAACTTTTTGTTGGTATTAGGAGCGATGGCCGCCTATCTTGGACCCATCAACCTTACGCGCGGCGAGGTTAAGCAAATCATCCACCGCCGGAAAGGCTGGATCGAAAGCATCGTATACCTGGTCGCGCTGATTATCGGGATTGCGGCCACGGCCTACCGGGCTGATGATCCCAACAGCCCGGATGTCATGACGGTGACATATAACGCCATTTTTTACGGCGTCGGACTTTCGTTCTACATCACCAGCATGGGGCTGGTATCGTTTTACCTGGTTTCGGCGGCGCACCGCGCCTTTCTGCTGAACAGCCTGGAATCGGGCTTGATGATGATCGCGGCATCGATCGTGATGCTGGGGCTTACGCCGGCGGGGGACATGCTCAATCAATATCTGCCGAACTGGTTTCAGGTAGGCTCGATTGCGCAGTGGATTATGAGTTGCCCTAACACGGCGGTACAGAAAGCGGTGTTGTTCGGCGCGTGCGGTGGCGCGTTTGTGGCGGCGATGCGGAACTGGTTAAGCTTAGGCAAGAGCGGAGAATGATGATGAACATTTTGAATCTTCTATCGAAA
>CAZCLS010000483.1:0-3624 GCA_964499565.1 uncultured bacterium | reverse complement strand
TATCCCGGCAAACCGGGCGGGACGCTGACTGTGGATAACGGCGGTAAACTCGCGCGCTGGACAATCACTACTTATTACGGATTCCGGTTGATGTGTGATGTTATTCTGAAGAACAGCGTCATCATATCGAATTGGAGCAACAGCAGTCTGCAGTTGGGCGGTGTGATATCAGGTAAAGGAGGGCTGGGAGTGATCTGGCAGCAGAACAGGATCAGGATGGGAGACGAATGTGTATTCGGCGTTGCACCGACTGACGCGCCGAACACGTATGCCGGCGGCACGTACCTTATAGCGGTTAATCCCGGCAAAAAAGGATTGTTCCGGGCTCGTAAGAATGGTGCATTCGGCACAGGACCGGTTCGATTGAATGAAAAAGCGACACTGATTCTCGAAGATTGCGGTGATAGAGATGATATGATTGACGATACGGCAGCTTTGTATTTGCAGGCCGATGCGAAAGATTACGCGACGGTTGAATTAGTGCCGGGTGTACACGAAACGGTAGCGGGTTTATATATCAACGGCAAACAGCAGTTTGCCGGCACGTATGGCGCCAGCGGCAGCGGGGCGCGGTATGAAATAGACGACTTTTTTGCCGGAGCGGGTATACTGACAGTACGCAACGGCGGCACGGCGCCCGGAATTGCCGGCACGACCGGCGCCAGGGATATTTCGACTGATGGAGCAGTGCTGACGGGTGTTATAGACGTGACCAATGCCGCGCCGACCCGGGCGTTCATGTACTGGGGTACGCAAAACGGCGGTATGAACATCAAAAGCTGGGAACATGCTATTGACCTGGGCATCCAGGGCCCGGGAGTGATAGCAGCAAAGATCAGCGGTTGTCAGCCGCTTGAAGAACTGTATTACCGCTGCTGCATCACCAACCGGTTGGGGGTGATCTGGGCCAGTCCGGTTCAAACAGTCAAACTGCACGGCCCGCCTGAAGTGAATAATGAATACCCGGTATTACGGCGTGACTATGTAAGTTTGCGGGGCCGTGTCGCGGCGACGAACGGTTTTCCGACAAAGGTACAGCTGTACTGGGGTAGTGTGGATGGTGGAACCGACATAAAACGCTGGCAGGGCAGTATCGACTTTGGTGTCGTTGGCCCGGGCATGGTATCGACGAATCTGACGGGTTTAAAGAAAGACACTGAATTCTATTATCGGATCCGGGCAGAGAACACGGTCGGAGCGAGCTGGGGACAGAACACCGCTTCATTTACGTCTCCGGGTGATGCCTCGTATAATGACATCACTTTCTTCTCCGTATCGGACACGCATTACGAAGCAGACCCGGACGAGAACCAGGCGCGGCGGAAAGGGATCGAACGATTGAACACGATACCCGGTCTGGCATATCCGGGTTCTCAAAGCGGAAACAGGGTTGATGTGCCGCGCGGTGTGCTTGCGCTGGGAGATTTGATTGATGATGGCGCTGTTAACGAATTAAAGATGGGACAATGGGCACAATGGACAAATGATTTCGGGGTTAACGGTGAAGGGCGGGTAAAATTCCCGGTGTATGAAGGCTTTGGGAATCACGACTTGAATTTCGACCGCTTTGTGCAGAACCAGATTAAGATGCGAACCGGGCAGCGCAAAGATCTTGCCGCGGTCTCTGAAAACGGATATCATTATTCCTGGGATTGGGACCAGGTTCATGTTGTCAATCTGAACCTGTTTCCCGGTAACGAGCACAAGTCACCTAATTTCGGTCCGGTTCACAATCCTGAAAAGGCCCTGGCATTTCTGAAAAAAGATTTGGTTGATAATGTCGGAGATAGCGGCCGTCCGGTTATCATCGGTTTTCATTACGACCCGCGCGATACCTGGTGGACTGAGACGCAGAAATCAAATTTTTATGACGCGGTAACGAACTACAATATAATCTGTATCATTCACGGCCATACCGGAACGGGTATCTACAAATGGCGCGGGTTGGATGTAGTTAATGACGGCAATTTTCCCAGTTCGATATTTGTGTTTCATATTACATCGAATCAGTTGTACGTAATACAGCGTTCCAGTGACGATACGTGGGGAATTTCTCTGACGAAGCCGATAACGTTTCCGCCGAAGCAAGCGGGGAAAAAAGGGCGGTGAACGAGCGGATGGTTCTGACTGCCCCAGACTGCTCACAGCAGATTTGCATACATTGTTTATCTTATTCACCGCCGGGATAAACCCGGTGGGGTCTGGCGTGTGAGAGTGATCGAAGATCAGCTGGTATGAATATACTGACGAAAGACTCGTCTATTAATAAACGTGCCTGTTATTGAGAAGATTAATCCCTGAACGGAGCTTCACTATGTTAAGTTTGTCTCACCTTATTCACAAATCATCCTGGCTACTTCTTTTCACATATATGCTTGTCGTATCCGCGGTAGCGGCACCAGAATCGACAAAGGTCAAACCGCCGGTGTCTGTCGCGGCGGAACCGTTTGCGTTGAATGATGTGCGCTTGCTGCCCAGCCGCTTCAAACAGGCGATGGAGATTAACGAGGAATATCTTCTAAAACTCGATCCCGACCGGCTTCTGTGGCCTTATTATGATCGCGCGGGGATGCCGGTCAAAGGCGAGCGATACGGCGGCTGGGAGAAAAAAGATGTTGTCGGGCAGACGACCGGCCATTACCTGAGCGGTCTTTCTCTGATGTATGCAAGTACCGGCGACCCGGAACTCAAGCGGCGCATCGATTACATGGTCAGTGAAATTGCGGCTGTGCAGAAAAAGCATGGCAATGGTTATGCGGGACCCGTGCGGCCGGAAGTGTGGTCCAATACATTCGATGGAACTATCGAAGTAGGCAAGTGGGCGCTGGGAACAGGCTATGTGCCATGGTACGTTCTGCATAAAACCTATGCCGGTTTGATTGACGCGTATGTTCTGGCGGGAAACACCCAGGCATTGGACGTGGCCTGCGCGTTTGCCGATTGGGCGAAAAAGAACACGGACACCTTAAGCGACGAGCAGTTCCAGAAAATGCTGGAATGCGAGCATGGCGGGATGAACGAATCAATGGCAAATTTGTATGCCATTACGGGCAATAAAGACTACCTTGATCTTGCCCGTCGGTTTGACCACAAAAGCATTATCGACCCGTTGGCGGAAAAACGTGATGAATTGAAGGGTAAACATGTCAATACTCAGCTGCCCAAGCTGATTGGGGTAGCACGGTTGTATGAACTGACGGGGGATAAGCGCTATGAGACAATCGCCCGGTTTTTGTGGGAGCAGGTTATCAATAAACGCGCATTTGTGCAGGGTGGCATAGAACTGCACGAGCATTTCTTCGGCGCGGGAGAAGAGTCGGCTCACTTGAACTGGGACAGCTGCGAAACGTGCTCGGTATACAATATGTTGAAACTGACGCGCGAGATATTCGGGTGGGAACCCGAAGCGGAGTACATGGATTATTACGAACGGGCATTGTATAACCAGATCCTTGGATCGCAGGATCCCGACAGCAGCGGCATGACTTATTTCTATTCTCTGAAACCGGGACATTTTAAAGTTTACAGCACGCCGTATGACGCGATGTGGTGTTGTGTGGGAACGGGTTTTGAGAATCATTCCAAGTATGGCGATACAATATATTATCATAACGACAATGAGCT
>CAZCLS010000482.1:0-3624 GCA_964499565.1 uncultured bacterium | reverse complement strand
ATGCCGTTAGCTCCCTGGATAATTGGTATCAGGGCTAAGATATCCCAGGGATTCATGATCGCATCGAGCATGATATCAGCATACCCGCGGGCCAGGAGCAGATAGCCGTAACAGTCGCCCCAGGTCCGGAATAATTTTGTCTGACTGACAAGAAGGTCGAATGCCGGGCGGGAGTGGTATTGGTCGATATGAGTGATATCAGTAGCCAGGAGCGTTGCTTCGGCCAGCGTGGCGGTGGGGCGCATGGAGACAGGTGAGCCGTTGAACGTTGTCGTGGTGTTATCACCAACCAGGAGCTGCTGAAGGACAGGCTGATGGATCATACCGAGGAGGGGCACACCGTTGTGCATGAGGCCGATCAGGGTACCGAACAGAGGGCAGGCATGGGTAAACGATAAGGTACCGTCGATCGGATCGAGGACCCAGACAAATTCAGCGTTTTCGTTTTCCGAGCCGAACTCTTCGCCGATAATGCCGTGGGATGGATAGCGTTTATTAATCAAGTCCCGCATGGTTTTTTCAGCCAGGCGGTCCGCGGCGGTAACAGGAGTCTGGTCGGCTTTCAACTCCACAGGCAATTCATCTTTACCGAAAAAAGGGACAATAACATCACTGCTTTTTTCGGCCAGGGTAAGCATAAAGCGTTTAAATTCGTCGATATTTTTACGGGCAATATTCATAGCACATAATTAATGGTTAGCGTTGTTTGGCGTTCCAGTTGGAGATCAGGTCACACAACAGGCGGACACCGAATCCTGAACCGTTTTTGGGGACATACCCGACCGCTTTATCACGCATAGCGACGCCGGCAATGTCGATATGAGCCCAGGGAACATCAGGCGCGAATTTTTTGAGGAAGCGGGCTGCGGTAATAGTGCCCGCGGGACGTCCACCGCCGTTTTTGGCGTCGGCAACATCACTTTTTAAATATTCATCATATTCATCGAACAGGGGTAGTTCCCAGACACGTTCGGCAGTGCGTTCTCCGGCTGCTTTAAGCCGGGCGATAAGGTCGGGATCGGTGCCCATGACACCAGCGGTTTCATGACCGAGGGCCACGACACAGGAGCCGGTCAGGGTCGCCAGGTCGATAACAGCGGCCGGTTTATATTTTCCGGCATAGAGCAGGCCATCGGCCAGAATCAAGCGGCCTTCAGCGTCGGTACTGATGATTTCAACGGTTACGCCGTTAGAATAGGTTAGAATATCACCGGGCAGAAAAGCGGAGCCGCTGGGCAGGTTTTCGGTAGCGGGAACGAGGCCGACAATATTCATTTTCAACTTGGCTTTGGCAGCGGCGTAGAGCGTACCGATAACTGACGCGGCGCCATGCATATCGAGTTTCATCGCTTCCATACCGTCCCCTTTTTTGAGGGAGATACCACCGGAATCAAAGGTAATGCCTTTACCGACTAACACAATCGGTTTCTGATTTTTTGAACCGCCGTTATAGTTCATGATAATGAAGGCCGGCGGACGTTTGGAACCCTGGTTAACCGCTAACAAACCGGCCATTTTAAGTGCGGTAATTTTTTGTTTATCAAGAACGTTAACGGAAAAACCGGCCTTGCGGCCGGCCTGCACGGCACGGCGGGCAAGCGACTGGCAATTAATTTCATTATTGGGAGCATTGGCCAGGTCGCGGCACAGCAGCACGCCTTCACAAACGGCGGCGGCTTTAAGAGCGGCAGCACGAGCTTTAGCAACATCGGCACGTTTATGGCACAGAAGAGACAGGGTCTTAATGGTATGCGGTTTTTTATCTGATATGAAGGTGTCATAGGAATAACAGCTCAGCATGACTCCTTCAACGACATCCGCGGCTAACAAAGCCGGGTCGGCAGCCGGGCAGGCCGGCAGGCGCACGGCCAGTGAAGTCAGTTTAGCTTTAACCGCTGATTCGGTTGCCGCCGCCGCGGCACGGCGAAGGGTATCGGCGCCCATTTCAGCGTGCTTGCCCAATCCGGCTATAAGCAGACGCTTGAAAAGAGAACCGGGGGGTAGATGAACAGGCAGCACTGAATATTTTTCGGCCGTAAAATCACCTGATAACAAAGCGGGAGCCGCAGCGGGGAATTCGGCGCAGAGCGTGTCGATTGCTTCGGAGAACATGGCAGTGTCGCTGCACAGAAACATAACTGAGGCATCGGCTTTTTTCTTCGATTCCGGGAGGAGAGAACAGGAAATATTCATGGTCGCAGATCCTTGGTGTATTAGAGGAACTTAGGTAGTCCTGGTTAGATTATAGTGAATAAGTTGAAGAAGCAGAGTCTTCAATTCGGAAGACAAGGATAAAGAATTGATCAGGTCGCGCGCGCGGTTTGAATAGCCGGTAATGCGGGTGTCCACGGCAGCGCGAATACCGCTGTCAGTAAGAAAATCGCGAACGCGCTGGATATCGTTATCATCCAGGCTATCATTACCGAAGCAGGCGGTAATGTCATTGTTGGGAGAACAAGTGCAGGCGGTAAAGAGATAATGATGAAAGATCGTTTTTTTATTTTCGCGGATATCCGAGCCGACAGGTTTACCGAGAGCGGTTTCATCACCGAAGATACCGAGTTCATCATCTTTGATCTGAAAAATCAGACCCAGCAGTTCACTGAGTTCTTCCATGGCGTTCTGAAGTGCAGCGGGAGCGTTAGCGATGATCAGGCCGGAAAGCAGGGGGACACAAAAGGTATAGCGTGCGGTTTTAAAGCGATACAGGGCAAGAATCCGTTCCAGGGCGGCGGGCTCGGAGGAATGGGCCAGGAAGACATCATCCATTTCGGCCAAACCGACTTTAGCGAATTCAACGCCCCAGAAAGCCGTAAGGGAACGAACAGCGGCGGGCGGCAGATCGGCGGATGCAAGGAGGGTGTAGGTTAAGTTGAAGCCCATATCAGCGAGGCAGATTGCAAGAGATATTCCGACATGTTCCGCGTGTGAAGGCGGCACGCTTGGCTGGACGGTCCGGGTGTATTGGGTATGCAGTGTTTCCTGACCGCGGCGAAGAGCATCCTGGTCGATGATATCGTCATGGATAAGGATACTGGACTGGAACAGTTCGAGTGCCGCGGCGGCATCATACAGACCGGTAGAGAGCGGAGCTCCGCCGATTTCGGCGCCGAGCAGGGCCAGGTTGCCGCGGATGCATTTTCCGCGCTGCATAAAGGTTTGCATACGCTCGAGGGCGTCCACAGCCCATACATTAACCGGACCGAGGGAATGTTTCTGTGATTCCAGAAAATTGTGAGCACGAGCAAGGATATCAGGGCTCCGCTCAGCAAAAATGTCTAAAATATGTGTCATAGGCACACAAGTCTATATTTTTTGGCGGGAAGTGTCAAGGGGATTTTTAAATGAAATGGATGATGGATGATGGATGATGGTTGATGTGTAGGGGCGGATCCCCGTGTCCGCCCTTGTGGAATAGTGGAGTATAGTATTCAGCGTGAGGGTGGATGTGAACTGAGTCACCCGCTTCGGAGTCGCGGGTGCTACGTGCTAAAACATCGGTCTCGTTCTCGTCGTCGTTGTCGTTCTCGTCGTCGTTTTTTACCCGTTAGTGTTGTTCATAGCCAGAAAGCGTTCACTTTTCGAATACGAGGACGAGGACGAGAACCGTTCCGCTTTAGCTTC
>CAZCLS010000481.1:0-3638 GCA_964499565.1 uncultured bacterium | reverse complement strand
CGATAGACGTAGGTGCGGCAGATACAAGGCGTGAGATACGCGAGCGTATTTTTTATACGCCAAGTGTCTCGCAACGCTGTAGATGCTGTGCATACGGCTACCTGTCAAGGTGGGAGGGTATGCGAGCTTTTTACGTTCACCCATTTGGTGTTGATTTTTCTTCATGTCTAATCGCCGTTTTAATCATTCATCTGCCCTCTCTATTCGCTCTAAGATTGCTATCACGATTACAGTGTACGATTATAGTACTATTTTTGATACATCACAAAACTAGTGTCCTGTTCCATCCCATCGCGGATTTAGGGATCTTGCATCACCCGCCCTTTTTAGTTACAATAATTGTGTTTGCTTTCCATACGTGGTTTCAGGAGAATCCATGCATATAAACATTGCTGGTGTATATGTCTATCGTTACTGCTGTCTTTCACTCCTTTGACCGTGCCAGGCCGGTCTGGTCTGGCGCGTTCCATTCCCCTATCCATGTCTGGTCCGCCGCCTCTCTCTCTCAAGTTATCCCGGTTGTTGATCAGGCCGAACTGGCTGCTGCCCATGGCCACTGGGTTGTCCTTCTTCTCGCCTATGAAGCCGCTCCAGCCTTCGAACCAGCCTGCGCCGTTCACCCTCCCGGTGATTTCCCCCTTGCCTGGGCCGCCGCGTTTGATGCCCCGCATGCTCTCCCCCCCGAATCATCTCTCAATCCCTTCTCTGTCTCTCCCTGGTCTCCGGCTGTCTCTACCGATGATTATACTAAGGCTATCCATGCCATCCACCAGTATATCGCCGCCGGTGATACCTACCAGGTGAATTATACATTCCCCATGGCCAGTACTGTCTCCGGTGACTCATTCGCCTGGTTCAATCAACTTGGCGCGGCTCAATGCGCTCCCTATAGCTGCTATATCGATCTCGGTCGCTACCAGGTGCTGTCTCTGTCTCCTGAATTGTTTTTTCACCGCCGCGGTTGCCATGTCGCTTCCCGCCCGATGAAAGGCACTATGCCCCGCGGCCGCTGGCTCGAAGAAGACCGCTCCCGGGCCGATTCCCTGTCCGCTTCTCTCAAAGACCGGGCCGAAAATGTCATGATTGTCGACCTGATCCGGAACGACCTTGGCCGCATCGCCCGCTTCGGCTCTGTCCTGGTTCCGGAATTGTTTTCCGTCGAACGCTATGCTACCGTGCTCCAGATGACTTCCACTGTCTCGGCTGATATTCCAGCCGGTTGTTCTCTCTCCGGCCTCTTTTCCGCCCTCTTTCCCTGCGGCTCGATTACCGGCGCGCCTAAAATCAGGACCATGGACATTATTAAAGAACTGGAACCTTTCCCCCGCGATATCTATACCGGTGCCATCGGCCTCATCAAGCCCGGCGGCAATTGCACCTTCAATGTCGCTATCCGTACTGTCCTGGTCGATTCGTCAACCCGCTCCGCCTGCTTCCATACCGGCGGCGGCATCACCATCGATTCGATTCCCCAAATGGAATATGATGAGTGCCTGACTAAAAGCCTTTTCCTTGCCAGTCCGCCAGTCACTTTTTCTCTGCTCGAAACGATGCTGCTCGAGTCAGGCCGGCTTTTTCTCCTGAATCGTCATCTCAAACGCATGGCCGCTTCAGCCGAATATTTCGGCTTCCCTTTCAATCCCGAGAATGTCACCCTCAGCCTCGAAGATTGTTCCCGCTCTCATCCTGACGGTGATTGGAAACTGCGCCTGCTTCTCTCTCCCGGTGGCGTTCCGCAATGCGATATTTCTCCTCTGTCTCTCCCCGACCGCCCTCTTAACGTCGCCCTCGCAGCAGAACCGGTTTCAAACAGGAATACTTTTCTCTTTCATAAAACCACCCTGCGTGATGTCTATGATTCCGCCCGCGCCGCCTGCCCCGGCTTTGATGATGTTATCCTCTGGAATCATTCCGGCGAAATTACCGAGTCTACTATTGCCAATGTCGTTGTTTCCATTCATGGTGTCTGGTATACTCCCCCGCGCGAGGCCGGGCTACTTGCCGGTACCTTCCGTGACGAATTGATCGAACACGGCTTGATCAGAGAACGCAGGATCTTGAAATCGGATTTGAATTCCGCCCAAGATGTTAAACTTATCAATTCCCTCAGAAAATGGATTCCCATTTCCCTAAGTTTGTGATTTTATGATACAATCAAGCAACGCAGGATTTTTTAACGGTTTACGGAGTATATCCATGAAATCAATTATCGCACGTATCTCTGTAGTCTTTTTTTTCGCCATCTCATCCCTGGCTGATTTTTATGTCTCTCCTTCCGGAAGCGATGCCAATAACGGCCTGTCTGAAACTACCGCCTGGAAAACCCTTAATCATGCCTTGAGTACTGTCCCTCAGGGCACCGCCGGCTCCCCCACCCTTATCCTTGCCGCCCCGGGTACATATGAAGCCGAATCCGACGGCTCTTTCTGGAAAGTTAATTTTAATGCTAAAGATTTTATTCATCTCATCGGCGCCGGTCCCGGTAATACGATTATCACCCGCGGTACCCGCCAATGGGAGATGAACGGTAATACCGGCATCATTGATATGGACGCTACCATCGGCTCTCATTTTGAAGGTTTTAGAATCGCTATGGATGTCTACCCCTCCCAATGGGATGCTAATGTCATCAGAATCGGTAATCCCGACGGTGTTGTCATCCGCGATGTCTGGGTCGATGGCCCCTATACCACTCCGACCGACCGTTGCGGCCGCAGAATTGCCGTGTATGGCACCGCCGGCCCCGGCGGCCTGTCTGTCGACCATTGCTGCTTCAGCGGCGGCGGCCTTGCCTTCTGGCTGGGCGTTCTCGGCGCCTCCTGCACTGTCGATGTCAACCACGTTACTATCGTCGATTACGCCACTACCCGCATCGATGATAATAACGGCTTTTTTGACCAGCGTACTCAGCCCAATACTACCCCAGTCCATGTCAGAAACTCTATTTTTTCTTCACTCTCTCTCGGTATCAATGCCGGTACTCCTACTAATATCTACGGCTTTAATTATATGGTCGATTCGAATATTTTTTATAATGTCGCTACCTGGTTTAATCACAATATCTGGGCCACGAATGCCAATACCCTCTTTCAACCCCATTTTGTCACCCTCGGCGACGGCCGCGGGTATGTTACCACCAATACTGTCAAAGGCTGGTTTTATAGCGTCGGCCCTACCGGCGCCGCGCCCTCTATCGTCTATCCCAAAAATGCCAGCGATATTATCGGTCAGGCCGGCGTTCCTCTCTCGTTTACCGTCATTGCCTCCGACCCCGATACACCGACAACCAATTTAACCTTCTGGGCCGCCGGGGTGCCTTCCGGCGCCTATTTTAATCCTACAAATCAAATCTTTTCATGGCCCGCTCCTTCCGTCGGCGTTTATCCCGGCGTTACCTTTTTCGTCTCCGATGGCGAACGCGCAGCCAATGCTGGCATTACTATTTATATCTTAGGCGGGCCCACGCTTACCTGGTACGTCCTTACCAACGGCCTTGATTCCGCCCAGCGTGACGGCCTCTCTGCCGCCCAGGCTTGGAAAACCCTTAATTATGCCCTCTCCCGGGTCCAGCCCGGTAATAAGTATGAACATAATACCCTCCAACTCGGTCCCGGTTCTTTTGCCGACGAACGCAGCGG
>CAZCLS010000480.1:0-3651 GCA_964499565.1 uncultured bacterium | reverse complement strand
ATGGTACGCCATGTTGGACTTGAACCAACGACCCACGGATTAAGAATCCGTTGCTCTACCAACTGAGCTAATGGCGCATCAATTTCTTCACTGTCAAAATCAATCCGTATTTCATCAAACGACCACATTATATAGAATTAGCGGTGAAATATCAATAGTATCAAAGCTCCCTCCTTTATTCTCCGGTTGAATTTTTAACATGAATATTTTACATTGTATCCGTGCGTAACACATGGTGTTACAATCGTTATGTCAGCAAACATGCATGTTAAATTGCAAAAACACCCCTCGAGCAACACAATAACTAGTTCTGAAAAAAACAAATCTCTCAAAGAGGCACAGAGGCACGGAGGAGGGGAGTGAATCATATGCATCAGGCTTTAAGGTTAGGGGGGGCCGGATGTTGGCGAGGATTTCGTGAAAAACGGGATCACATGAACCATCAAAGAATCTTTCACTAAATATCTCTGTGCCTCTCTGAGAGAAAATATGAATATTACGATGCCGATGGATGTGAGTACTATACGGAAACAGACGGTGCGGCAACGGAATTACTACTCACCGAAAACAAGAAATGTCTTTTTCTAAAAAGGGTAATTAAACCAACAAACCAAAGTATTCCCGCAGGTTCGGGTACTATTGCAAACGGATTGTCCCAAAAAGTCCTGCTGTTGGTTAATGATGCGCTGTCAACCACTTCAAATTTCAAGACATAATTTGTGTCGCTGCCGACAAGTTCGGCCGGTACCGGCCAGGGAATAGAACCGAGAATATTTTGAATATTATTTGCAACAATAACACCGTCATTTGTAGAATCCGACCGGTGCAGGGAAATTTTTGAAATAAGAACATTCGTGCCGTCTGTTTCGCTGGTTATTTTGTCGACATACCAGGAGATATTTGTCGGGAACGGCGCCAGCAGAACTGAGTTTGCTGATGGAAAGATCAAGGCATTGGTCGCAATGCGGGGTAGACCGCCTGGTGATGAAATAACAGGTTCCCAGTAGCCGGCAAACAGATCAACATCATTTCCCGGCAAATAACCGCCAACGGGAAACCCCATAGTATTGCCGTACCCCCGAGCCTCGATAACGACGGGTACGATACCGTTCAAGCTTAATTCAGCGCTGAAACACACACTCGACAATCCGCCGGCTAACGCCAGGGAAAGAACAGCAATCCGATAATATTTATTTTTCATTTTCAAGTGCATCGATGCGTTTGATGAGGCGATTAATAGTTTCTTTCAGTTCTTTGATTTCTGCATCTTTCTGTTCTTTCAATTCTTTAATTGCTGCCAGGGCGATGCCGTCAACATCAACACTGCTGAGATGGCAGTTGTCTTCTCCAAGGCCGTACGCGGCATGAAAGTCCTGCGCCATTGGCCCGGCATGGCGAATAGCATCATCCTGAGCCTTGTAGTTCCAGGTACTGATCGGCATAGCGCTCAATTTATCCAAAACGTCACGGCCGTTTATTTCCGTGATATTTTCCTTGGCATTTTTGTCGCTTAATGACGACCATGACCCTGAGCCGGCCGGCAGCTGTGCGCCGGTGGTTGTGCCATTCGCGGCCGTGTAAAAAACAAATCCGCCGGATGCGCGCGCTATGAACTGATTATCAGCGGTTGTGTCGACCGTGGACGGGTTGCTGTCGGCCCAGGCAAAACAGCCATTATGCCATATGCGCGCGTAACGACCCGCTGCAAACCCGTAATTGCCGGCATAAATTCTGTTTTGCAACCCGCCCGGGATCGTACTGTAATAGGAATACCCGTCGACTTTATTACTCCAACCACCACCAACGGTACAATATTCGCCGACGATTCTGTTAGCCCTGCCGCCGCTGATTGTTGTCCCCTTTTCAAATGAAATATTACGTTGGCCGCCGGCGATGGTAGAAAATGGACCATACGAGATGTTGTTCCAGCTTCCACCGCCAATAAAGCCGTCGTACGAGTTGGATATACTGTTAATGAATCCGCCGCCGATCGAGTTGTAACTGTCAGACGGATTATACGAGCGAATTAGATTGCGATACCCGCCGCCGATAAAGGAATATTCACTATATTCATTGGCCAGGTTGTCTCTGCCGCCGCAAATAACACTGCTGTCATCCATCGCCCGGTTATTCCGTCCACCACCGATGAATGAATAGAGGCGTGAAATATAGTTCAACCTGCCGCCGGCAATGACGCTGTAGTCATTATCAACAATATTAGTCCGCCCGCCGCCAATGAAACTGTACGGGGAACTGTTCATTGACCCTATGATATTGTTCAGGCCGGAGGCAATGCCGGAGTAATCACTATAAGAATTCTCGATGCTGTTTGTCTGGCCGCCGCCGATAAAACAGTATTCCGCGCCTTCGTCTATACTATGAGCATCACCGCCCATTAAAGTGTTTGCTTTAACCGTTCCATTGAACGCGGCCTGTGAAGCATTCGCACCAAAACGTGCTCCCGGGGATAAGCTCGAGCGAACGGTGACTATTTCATACCCGTCTTCATCGGCTATATAGAGAGGATGACTGGCGGCTCCATCGTTGTCACTGCCGGTAATAGAGAGATTGGTACCGACCGAAGCAGGCGAAATACTGACAGCGCTTGTGTTGGCTGCATCTCGCACCAGCACATTTCCTGCTACTTCAAGCTTCTCTCCGGCGTTTGTCGTACCGATTCCCACGTTGCCGGCATTGCTGTTATAGATATCGTTGCCTGATGCGCTCCAGTCGCCATCATCAATCAGGCTTGAAAGATCGGCGGTCAGGGTACCACCGGCGTCAGTGACTTGCAATGTAGTAACATTTAACGCGACTGAGGTGTTTAATTCGTTTGCGGGATCAGCATCAGCATCGTTGATATTAACCGAGTTGGTAAGCGTGTGGTAGGTATATCCTTCAAGCATGCTGGCATTCACGGCATACGGAACCGGCAGGATCTGCTGGGCGCTGCCCAATGCGTCGTACGGTCCGGCAAGCTGGTCTGCAAACCAAACGCGCAGGTAGACCGCGGAGTTATCAACAAACACGTTTGCCGGGATATCTGTCATCCCGTCCCCAAGGGCGATATGGAAGAATCCGTTTGTAACAATCACCTGCACGTCTGTGGCCGGCTCACCTGCTGACGTAGCGTCATTCGCCCAATAATTAGTAGTACCGGACAGGTCGCCCAGCGTAAATTTAAAAAAGCCCGGACCCTGATAGGCCGTACCGGATTGTTTCACAACGCCCTGGTAATTCATCTGAATTGCCGTGATATTCAGCGGCAAAAAGATGAACATGATAAAAAGCATGAAAGGCACCGTTCGTCTTGACATGCTACCCGGATTTGTTGATTTTGTTGTTTTCATGGCAGTTCTTGTTTGGTCGACTATGTGTTTTTGTATCATCGTGATCACTGATGTTATGTTTAACAATTATAATAAAAAACCCATATTTATGGAAATATACATATAAAATCCGGATCTGAAACCTGCCGGTTTTTTGCAGTAAAAACGCTTATAAACCACAATACTCGGGGTTGTTTTCGGCTGGCAACCGCGTGCCTGTTATTGTATAATATAACTGGAAAGTTATTGAAAGGTTTTGTATAATTAACGATTGTTTTGGAATTGTTTAACAAACTGCCGTAACAGAAAGGAAAAAAACGTG
>CAZCLS010000479.1:0-3659 GCA_964499565.1 uncultured bacterium | reverse complement strand
GGTCTACGGCACTATTGGGAAACACGGCTTCCTGCCAGTTGCCGGCATTGTTCCAAACCGCGTTGTATTGTACCCAGGCCGGTGAATTATTTGTCCAGTGATATGTCCCGGCTTGAACCAAGCTGCTCACAATTACTAGTACAAATATCAAAGTACCATTGCGCATATTTATTCCCTTTTTTTGCGTTTGGCATACATAATACCAGCTAATAGAGAATATACAGCATACCCCGGTTCGGGCACCGGTATATCAGCCTTAAGCGTCGATCCCCATGTGTTGTCACTACCGCGCACTGCTATTCTGACTGTGTTTGATGATATCTGAAATACCAGTAATCCATGACTCGGCGGTTCGCTGAAATCCATATTGATGTGCGGGGTGTTGCAGATCGTTACACCCTCCCGGGTATAAAATCCATTATCATGTGAATGTCCGTGCACAACCGCAATCACATTGTACTCAGCTATCGCGTTGAAAAAATTGGTGCGGTCCTGAGCCGGCCACCAGCCGGAACCGTTGCTGTCATAACCGAAATGCTGAAATATGATCACCGGCCGGTCACGGTCTCCGACTGATACTGACAGATCGTTAGTCAAAAATATGTAGCTGAAACGCGGATCATACGGGTGATACGTCAAACCGGGAGAAACATTCAAATGGATAAGATGCAGATAATCCCATTCCCACGAATAATGCATCCCGTTCTCAGATACGCGCGTCAATCCTTTTCTCATTCCCGTCCGGTTTTTCATCTGGTCGACCACATACGCACTGCCATCATGATTGCCATAGCCTTCATATACCGGGTATGCCAAACGAGCCTCGCCATGCAGACCGTAATCACGTGTAAATTGGGCCCATTCGTCTTCAGAACCGCGCTCGCTTGTGTCCCCATTTTCGACAACACCGCGCGGCGGCTGGACAACTCCCGTTCCCCATCCCGCCGGCCAGGCGGTTCCGGGCAGTTCGTTCATGCGATCGACCATCGAAGGAGCAAATGCCGTTATCTCAGGTGTCAGCCCGTAATGTATGTCCGATATGCAGAAGAACGTGATCTCGTTCGAACCGGGTTCTCCCGGCATGACAAACGTTGCCGTGTCCGGAGCCCAGCTGTGTCCATACCTGTTCGTGGCGTAAACACGATAGTAATAGCGCGTATGTGCCGTCAGGTTTGTATCCCTTACCGCAATCATGCCATTCGTAACCTGCCCGGCATACTGCACCGTGTCCCACCCGCCAGCATTAGTACCGCCGTCTGTCGTCCCCCGGTAGAACCAGGCTGCTGTCGGTGAACCGTTCGTGGCTAAAACTGTTCCACGCAGCATAGCCGAATCAGAACGCAATATCACCCTCTCATTCTTAACTTCAGGCGGACCGTGCAGCTTGAATTGTACCGAGGATGACGACCACAGTGCTCCTAAAGCGTTTGTCATAAAGCACCGGTAATAAAATATCTGCAGCGGCCTGCCGCCATCCATCTGTATTGAAAAAGTCCCCGGCCCCCGCTCGCCTAACGCCTGTTCATTTTCCCAGGCCTCTGGAATCATCCCGCCATCAGTCTCGCCCCAGTACATAAATACCCGGGTCGGGGAATAATTTGTATACAGTAGCATGCCGTTCAGCACAGCTCCTTCCGTTGTTATATCCGTTGCTCCGGCCCCGTTACTGATTCCTCCCGGCCCCGGCGGGCCGGTCTGTACCGTGAGAATCCCCGCTCCGCTGAAATAATTGTTGTTGATTATCTGCGCCCCGCTGCCTTCGGCACCATACGTGCCCGGAAATTGCTCTTTGCCGTCTAATACCAGTTTTCCGACCGTCTCGACTACTTCGGCATCGAGTTGTATGCGGGCATACGCTGTACCACTCCTCATCAAATGCACCGTCGCACTGTCATCCAGCATGTCATCAGTATCACCGCGGTCGGTCAGCTGCAATGTTGCATGCGGATTAAGCCGGACATCACCACTGCCCAAAGCACTGTTTTTAGTCGCCTTGAACGTTTCGTTGACTGCACTCCCGCTGTCTCCGTTCAGAACGGTTCCGCCCGTGTAGGTATTAGGACTACTGCCGCCGAACTCCACCGTGTTGGCGTCTGAAGCCTGCTGGCGATACGTAATCGTCAGCCGGCCCGGACCGCTTATAACTCCTCTGACCGGTATCTGTCTCTGTACCTGCCAGCTTGCTTCAAGGTCGGACGCCAGATGCAGATTGCACGGTACTTCCATGCGCAGGGCATTGCCCGAACTCACATTCCGCCGCCGTTCCCAAACCGCCGTATTCGTTCCGTTATCAAAGTATAGCGTGTGGCTCCCCTCGAGATACACACTGTTATTGGCATTGTCAATCATGCTGATGCCGCCAACCGTTATATCTTCCCCCAAGTCCAAATGCAGAGCCCCGGTGTCATTCACGAAAACAAATTCAGCCCGGTCTCCGGCACTGTTGGGAAACGCGGCTTCCTGCCAGTTGCCCGCATTGTTCCAGACAGCGTTGTATTGTACCCAGGACGGCGAATTATTGGTCCAGGTATACTCCCCTCCCCGTGCAATCACGGTAGAAAATACTACTACCGGAAGTAGTAATCTTAGAAGTAGATATGTGATAGTATACTGAAATGGCATAATCATTAACCGGGGCTTTTCATAGACTGGTTTTATACTACAAAGCTATTTGATAGAAGTTTACGTTGTTAAATCAAAATCTTTTATTAAACAAACCATATTCTAGTTAGTATGATAGCACAAATTGCGGCGCCTGCCAAGAACCATTTCAGGAGATTTTACAGCCCATTTTATGTGAATCAGAGCATGCCTTCAATTTCGATTACCGTTGCCTTTTTTCCCTCTCCGGATATCCTGCAAAAATTTATCAAATGCCCATCGGAAAAACGGATTACATTCCTAATTCAATTATGCTATACTAATTAAAAGCTTAATCCATAAATGGTTTTTTGTTTGCTTTTTTAAACCTTAACGGAGATGTATCATGAAACCTGCACACCTTATTCTTGTTCCATCACTTATCATTGCTCTGCTCTTTGGCCTGCTCACCGCAAATGTTAATGCGGCCGGCCTTTTACACCAGTGGACCTTCAATACCGACGATGGTATCGACGATATTGTCGGTAATGTCGATAGTCTCCTGCGCGGGAATTCTACTCTCTCGAACGACCAACTTCAGATCCCTGCCAGTCCTGCTGATGACGGTATGCAATTTGACACGGGCGGAGATATCGACCTGAATGATTTAAATGGCTCCGAAGGCGGTGTTTCATTTGTCGTCTGGTGCACACCGACTGATTACAGCGACCAGAAATTTATCTTCGAGGTTGGTACCAAGAGTTTCCTTTCTCTCAACGCTAATACAGGCCCTTACCCGCGCGGCGGTGTCGGCACCCAATCAATCGTGGCAGACGAATATAGTGTCTCCCTGTCCTCCAAGCCTACCGACGGTTCGGGTCCGATCATGCTCGCCTTGACTCTCACCGATAATGCCGACCCGAATACCGACCAAGCCTATATCGCCCTCTATACCGGCCCTGTCACCCTGTTTCAAGATGCATCGGCAACAAATCTGGAATTTGTGGCTGACCTGGGTCTCCCCGAAGATCTGAAACTCCTGGGTGACAGTACCTATGGTCCCTATAACATTACCGGTT
>CAZCLS010000478.1:0-3663 GCA_964499565.1 uncultured bacterium | reverse complement strand
TACGGAGGCCTGTACGACCAAATCGGCGGCGGGTTCCACCGCTACAGCGTAGATGCCCAATGGCTTGTTCCCCATTTTGAAAAAATGTTGTATGACAACGCTCAGCTGGCTTTGTCCTATCTGGAAGCCTGGCAACTTACCCACAATCCCGAATACCGCCGGACCGTGGAAGAAACACTGGACTACATCCTGCGCGAAATGACAGATGTTTCCGGCGCGTTCTATGCCGCCGAAGATGCCGACAGCGATGGCAGAGAAGGCGCCTTCTACGTATGGTCCCCCACACAGATCCAGGCTGCCCTGGATACACATACCGCGGAGCTGGTTTGTTCTTTCTATGCTATCTCCCCCGCTGGTAATTTTGAAGGTATGTCTATTCCGCATGTACCCGTGCCTCCCTCTGAATTTGCCGCGGCGCGCTCAATCGACCCGGCTGCATTGCACCAGCAGCTTGCCGCCGCCAGAACCACATTGCGTGCGGTTCGCTCCACCCGTATTCATCCGCGCAAAGACGATAAAATCATCGCGGCCTGGAACGGTCTGATGATTTCAGCCTTTGCCCGGGCTGCTCAGGTTTTCCAGGAACCCCGCTACCTTGAGGCGGCGGCCCGAGCGGCCGATACGATTGTAACGCGCATGATGCCCGGCGGCAAACTGTGCCGCACAATGCGGAACGGCGTTACCGGCCCGGCCGGCTTTGCGGATGATTACGCCTGTATGCTGCAGGCCTGCCTGGACTTGTATGAAACCGATTTCAACCTTCGCTGGCTGCGGCAGGCCGATGATTTTGCCCGGATTCTGGATGCTGATTTTATCGTGCCGGACAGTAACGCTTATTATTATTCATCAGATTCTCATGGCACTCTTATTGCCCGCTTTATACCGTCCCATGACGATTCGGTACCATCCGCTAACGCTACTGCCGCGGCGGCTCTGCTGAAACTCGCTCTGCTCCGCGATAACCAACAGTACAGCGAACGGGCTGAATTGATCCTGTCCCGTTTTCAAACTGATGTTAATCGCTCTCCGACCGCGTTCTTCAGTATGCTGCGTGCTATGGATTTTTATCTGGCCCCCACGACTGAATTCGTTCTGGCCAGCCAGCGCGACGACACCCGGATCTCCGCTTTTCTGGCCGCGCTGCATAACCGGTTTTTACCCCGCAAAGTGGTTGTGCTGGCCGAACCGTCTAACGGCACCGATACTGTATCCGATATACCTCTGGCGCTTAACCGGCCAATGGTCGATAACGAGTCGGCAGTGTATGTCTGTAAAAACCGCCAGTGCGAAGCGCCCGTCACTGATCCACGGGACTTCATATCCGTACTGGATTCACTATAACCGGGAACTGAATTAACGATGAGAGAAACTGCTTTCAAAGAACAACGCTTACAGGGATTGCCGATCAGCCCCGGCATCGCGCATGCGCGCGTGTGCCTCCTGAACGAACAGCTGCACACGATTCCCTTCCAGGATTCCGTGCCGGCCGACCAACTCCCTCATGAAAAAGAACGCTTATCAAGCGCTATCCTCCGGGTAACCGAAAAACTTGAACGCTTGATTCCTCAGATATCGGAGCGGATCGGCAAAGCCGAAGCTAATATTTTCGTGGCTTTGAGCATGATGGTTCAAGACCCTGAGCTGCATAAAAAAATGATGCATTTTATCGACGCCAATTCCTGTTCCGCCGAAGCGGCGGTTATTGCCGCGTTTGACGAATTTGCCGAACTGCTGCAGTCTGCCAGCGATGACTATGTTAAAGAACGCGTCTCAGACCTTACCGATCTTAAGTCCCATCTGCTGAAAGAACTCGGCGAAGAACTCTCTCTCTTCAAATGTAATGGCCTGGCCCACTGCGCCCACGGGAAAAACCGGATTGTTATCGCCACCGAGTTGACTCCCAGCATTACCGTTAATTTCGACGCCTATGAAACCCTCGGTTTTGTTTCAGAGCGCGGGGGAGAAACCTCGCATGCCGCTATCCTTGCCCGCGCCCTGGGGATTCCCGCCGTCAGCGGTATTTCCGGTGCCACTTCTCTGATCGCCTGCGGCAATGACGTTTTGATCAATGGCTTTACCGGCGAAGTTATTCTCTGGCCCTCTCCGGCAACTATAGCTGCTGTGGCAGACCGGTTGAGCGCAACTGAGCCCAAAAACCATGTTTCAGAACCACTGGCCGAGTTTACGGTCATGGCTAATATCAGCCGCGTCAAAGAACTGGATGATGCCCTGGATAAAAAAGCCGACGGTGTCGGGCTCTACCGTACCGAAATGGAGTTCATCGCCGCGGGCGCTGCCTTGGATGAAGACGAACAGTTCCTCAGGTATGCCGAGGTTGTTCGCCGTCTCAACGGCGGCACAGCCTATTTCCGCCTGCTGGATGTGGGCGGTGATAAACCGTTTACATTCCTGGAAATTCCCACCGAAGAAAATCCCGCCCTGGGTTTGCGCGGCGCCCGTTTTCTGATCAAGCGTCCCCAGTTTCTGCGGCCCCAGGCCCGCGCCCTGGCACGCGCTTCCCGGCTGGGTCCCGTCTCCGTCATGTACCCCATGATCTCCACCCTGGACCAGTTCCTTAAACTGAAACACATGTTTCAATCCGCTATTGCCGATGTCGATCATGGTTCCATTCAGCATGGCGTCCTGTTTGAAATCCCGTCCGCCTGCCTTCAGGCCCGTGAAATTATGGCCGAAGCCGATTTCGCAAGCATTGGAACGAACGATTTGGTACAATATCTCCTGGCAGTCGATCGCAATAATGAACTGGTGGCCCAGGACTATATACCCGATTTGCCGGCTTTCTGGTCTTTGATCAGTCTGCTTGTCGAGGCTGCCGCTGAACTGAAACGGCCGTTGTCGGTATGCGGGGAATTGGCCGGTAATCCCGAGTATATTCAGAAATTTATCGAACTGGGCATCCGCTGCGTCAGTGTCAATCCGCGCTCGATCGCGCCTGTTCGCAACGCTGCCCGTGACGCATTACGTAACACCAATACCTGCTAAGGAGAACTGTATGAGAACTGTAACATTTCAGGGAAATCCCCTGACCCTGCAAGGACAGGAAATACGCGCCGGTATGCCTGCGCCACCGTTTGAAGTTTTGGCTAATGACCTGTCGCCCGTAACACAAGACGTTTTGAAAGGCCGGATTACTGTCATCATCAGTGTTCCATCTCTTGATACTCCCGTCTGTGATACCGAAACCAGGCGCTTTAACAAAGAAGCCGAAATCCTCGGTGATGCCGTTCACGTCATCTGCGTCAGCATGGACCTGCCGTTCGCCCAGTCCCGCTGGTGCGGCAGTGCCGGCGTGGAGATCGTCAGCACGGTTTCCGATCATCGTGATGCTTCGTTCGGTACTGCCTTTGGTGTGCTTATCAAGGAATTGCGCTTGCTTGCCCGCGCGGTTTTTGTCGTTGATGCCGGCGGCATTGTCCGTTATTCCCAATGTGTTCCCGAAATAACTGATGAACCTGATTATTCCGCCGTTCTCAGCGCCGTTAAGGCTCTGCTGACATAATTTTTAACCCACTGCTCCTCAAGGAGGTTTCTGATGATTAACGAAAAAATTCAAAAGGCGTTTAATGCCCAGATCAATGCCGAAACGTTCTCGGCCTATCTCTATCTCTCCATGGCTGCTTATTTCGAAGAACTGAATCTGCC
>CAZCLS010000477.1:0-3667 GCA_964499565.1 uncultured bacterium | reverse complement strand
TGGCATATTCTGTTGCCGGCCTTTCTCTCTTCGGTCTGCTTCTCAAATTAATCCCGTTCTTCTATCAGGAAAATGCCGAAATTATTGCCATCACCCTCCCCCTGCATTGTACCCTCACATTCATCTTCTATCGCCAATTAAAAATCCACTACCATTAACTTGCCGGAAATTCTGTCGGACTAGTCTGATATGTCCGACTAGTCCGACAAGTCCGACATACCAGACATACACCCTCTCCCCCCACCACGGACGGACACATGGATCCATCCCTACGCATTACTCCACTACTCCATTAAACAAAGACCACACACCCGGCCTCACCGAGACCGGCTACAACCACTCCATTACTCCATCAACCATCAACCATCACCCATCAACCATTAAACCCTGAACCCTCCCCTTGCTATTCCCTTCAAAACCCGCTACAATTTCTTTAGATATCTTTTTTGTTTTTTTATAACAGTCTGAATGAAGTAATGCCTTCTCATTCATCCCATTTCCTTCCAATGTCTCCCGCCGATATGACTGCCCGCGGGTGGGACGCGCTTGATATTCTCATCATCAGTGGTGATGCCTATGTCGATCATCCCGCTTTCGGGCCCGCTGTGATTTGCAGGATTCTCGAAGCTGAAGGCTGGCGTGTCGGTATTATTGCACAACCGGACTGGACCGACCCGTATAGCCTGACCCCCATGGGCCGCCCGCGTCTGTTCTGCGGCATTTCAGCCGGCAATCTCGATTCGATGCTCTCTAATTACACCGCTGCCCGTCGCAAACGTAAAGACGATGCCTACAGCCCCGGCGGCAAACCCGGTCTCAGACCCAACCTCGCTACCGCTGTCTATGCCCAGTTAGCCCGGCGCGCCTTTCCCGGTCTGCCCGTCGTCATCGGAGGGACTGAAGCCAGCCTGCGCCGCGTCGTACATTATGATTACTGGCAGGATAAACTCCGCCCATCCATTCTCTATGATGCCCGTGCCGATATCCTCGTCTATGGCATGGCCGAACGCGCCGTTCGAGATATTTCTCAGAGACTCGCTTACAACCTGCCTCTGGAAGGTATCCCCGGAACCGCCCGCCTTCTCGGCGCAAAAGAGTCCGCTGAGTGTGACTTCAATGATTGTGTTATTCTGCCTTCCTTCGAAGAATGCCGTGAAAATAAAAAATGTATTCTGACGATGACTAAACTGGTTGAACAGGAACAGAATCCTTTCCACGGAAAACCCCTGGTTCAATTCCATGGCGACCGCGCTCTCTTTGTCGAACCGCCCGCCCTGCCCTTGTCAACTGAAGAACTTGACGCAGTATATGAACTGCCGTATGCCCGGCTTCCTCATCCTTCGTACACGGACCCAATTCCCGCTTTTACCATGATTAAAGATTCTGTTACCGTCGTACGCGGCTGCGGCGGCGGTTGCAGTTTCTGCGGATTAGGTATGCACCAGGGCCGTCTCCTTTCCAGCCGCTCCCCGGAATCCGTGGAACGAGAAGTCATTTCTCTGTCGCAGTCTCCTGATTTTAAAGGCACCGTCTCCGACCTGGGCGGTCCGACCGCCAACCTGTATGGCTGCCGGAATGCTTTAGACACTGCCTGCCGCTCCTGCCGGCGTCCCAGCTGCCTTTTTCCGAGTATTTGTTCTCATCTTACCATCGACCCAACCCCGGCTATCAATCTCATGCGCCGTATCCGCTCACTGCCAAAGGTTAAACATGTATTCATCCAGTCCGGCATCCGGATGGACATCGCCGTCAGAAATCCGCGCTATATCCGCGAACTTGTCCGGAATCACGTATCCGGCCATTTGAAAGTGGCTCCCGAACATCTCCATCCTGCCGTTCTGCGCCGCATGCGAAAATCAGGCCCGGATATATTCAACCAGTTCAGAACCGCTTTCAACCGCGAATCCCGCGCGGCGCATAAAGAACAATATCTTGTACCGTATTTTATCTCTAATTTTCCTGGCTCCACACCAGCCGAAATGAAGGTTGTTGAACAATTCCTGCACAAAGAACGCTGGCAGCTACAACAGGTTCAGGATTTCATTCCCCTCCCAATGACACCTGCCGCCGCCATGTACTACAGCGGCCTCGACTACGAAACCGAAAAACCCATCTCCGTCACCCGCGGCTTAGCCCGACGCCGCACCCAACTACGCCAGCTCCGCCCCCCAAAATCCCGACGCCCGCGCTCACGTCATCCATAAACACAGTACAACAACGGAACGGTGGTTCCCTTGTCATTTGTCCCTGTTCATCATCCATCATCTATCATCCATTATCCATCATCCATTAACCATTCTTCAAACAGACCCCGGTGGGTTTATCCCACCAGTGAATAAGATTGTTGCCATAGTCGCTCTTCCCGCCCTCCCCGGGCAGTCAATCCTCCACCTGCTATCCGGGGAACCATATAGCGAGTTACGCCCGACAATTAATTTCAACCACGAACAACACGACCGAGTTATTCTGTGTTCAAAAATAATTCATAATAAGATATGCTGTATTACTGCCTGTTCTTACCCAATATATTTCTGCAGGATAATTTTCAGATGAAATATATGCAATATCAGATTTCTGAATGGTGCAGTTAGTAACAACCCAATCTGATAGTGCTTCTCGTATTCTATTAACAGATCCATAGTATTCAGTATCTTTTGTCATTATATTCGTCCAGTCACTAAACCCGAAATTAGTCAGTTTGACAGTAATAGTATAATCTTGAAATCTTTCTGCAGGCGATACATATACATTACTGCACACAACATGATCTGCCAACTTACCCTCGTCCCGCAGTCTTGTCAGCAAAGGTTCTCCGGTGTGTTTTATGTCAAGTCTTGGAAATACAATTTCCTCGAGAAGATAGTCACATGAACATAGTAACAACATACTAAATATAACAATGATATTTTTCATATCGCTTTAACCTATATGTTATTCTAATGACCTACTGTCTTCATTCTATATCATAGGCATTATTTTACTATATTATTATGCAATCAACAATATATGCATTTATACATAGGCTTTTCGGGGTCGGATCCGATTCGACACCTCCCCAATTTCAACAAACCAGTCCCGTTGGTCCCTTAGGTCATTTAGGTCCCTTTGGTCCCTTCCCTTGTATCTATCTTCTCTATTTCTATTCTTTTATTCGCCTGCTTGCCATCAATCGGTATGATAACTTTTACCGATTGTTCGTTGCCGACAGTACATTCCCTAAGCATTTCCCCGTCTACTTTAATCACGCATCTCCCTTCATCCAGACCACTTAATTCCATCATCGTCTCATGACTGTGCGTCCAACGGTTCTCCAGTGTAAACGTGATTGTCGAATAATCTTTCGATATTTTTACCGGCTCATTCTTCTTAAATCCATCCCGCTCAAGCAGCAGATGTATCCGGCGCTCAGGCGTTACGATATGAAACCGCCGGCGTAATCCATCTTTCGGATACACCAGCCAGGCATTATCCTGCTCAACAAGTTCTCCCCCCAGCACCGTCATACCGAATAACGGATCGTCAGCTAAAATCGTCGCCAAACTCCGCAATGAACCATTGAATCCCAAGTCGATCTCACAGCTGTAATACCATGCTCCCCGCCCTTGCTCCTGACCCAGCCAGTTGCGCGCACGCGCAACTGCTTCGAATCCTCCTCCCGCTCCACCAT
>CAZCLS010000476.1:1828-3673 GCA_964499565.1 uncultured bacterium | reverse complement strand
AGTCAATCGGCACCTGGCCCGACACCCAGTCAGGAGTACCGACAGATATCGCCGCTACACCGCTTTCAGATGTCACTACCAGCTCGTTTGACACAGCGTCATAGGTCATTGCAGCGGTGCGGGGAGCAGTATACTGCCTGTCATCCATCGCCAGCCAGCGGTGGTGATTAAGAATATTGGCGCTGCCGGGGGCCCACATCGCGATCTGGTCATCACTGAACTCATGCGCTTCGGCATGCCGCGCGTCGGGAGGTTCCAGCACGGTAAACAACCGGTTGAAGCGGTCAAACCCGCGATTCATTATACCTTGCGGATTATCATTATGAAGCATGTCAAAGGCGTGACCAAGTTCATGTAGTACGGCGCCGATAGTGGTCGACGTATTACCCCAGAAAACATGTCGCCCGGCGGAATCATCTGAAAATAAGTTCCGGTCGATCGGTGTGGCATCCAAAAACGCGTGCTGGGCCTCAGCTAATGTCCGCGGCCAGCAGTACATGTTTGCCCCGCCGAATAAAGCCAGGTCATTACCGCCTTCGGCCGTATAGGCCAGGTTGCGCTTCGTTTCCCGGTCGAAATAGGAGAAAGCGGGTAAAACAACATTTTTAGCTTTATCATTCGGCAGCTGAGCATGAATGTCATTCTGAATCGCATGATAGAGAGTCATGCGGTCCATGGCATGATACGTTTCCATCGGCAATGAACCCTGCAGCACATGCACAACCACATCACCTTTGGGATCAAGCTCAAGGTTGAATGTTCGTCTGCCATAACCAAGGTCATTCATCCGTTCAGCGGTAAAACTCTGCATCAGGAGCATCATGGTCGCCAGGCGTCCCTGGAAATCTTTCGGTTGTTCCTGGTTAGCGGTGTGAAACAACTGGGTGTTCCCGGTTTTGTCAGTGTAATAGATAACCCGCGTAACATACGGATTTGTCTGTGGTGAGTATACTATCGAAAATTTCAGACACTCTTTCCCGGCCCTGACAACCAGTGCATTTTTTCCCGGCACCAGATCGGCCAATGCAATAAATTTGCCGTTACAGGCCTGAAAACTCATTGTGCTTGTCGGGCGGTCAGACGATTCATTCAGCACATCAACATTAGTAATCGAGTGGTCGGTCAGAACACCGCGGATCAGCGGCACGGAATACCTGATTGTCTCACCGTCCGTATAATTCAGCACGGATATCGCGGCGTGCCCGGCCTGCTCCGCTGATATATCGGGAGCGGCACAGGCACTCAGCCAGATCGCGGGCGCGACGGCTGCCATGGTTGCCAGAAGTGTCTTATTCATATCATCATCCATAGGTTTGCTATCCGATATCATTACAAACTCAGCATATTTTTTTCAGTTATTTACCGGCTTCAAACGCGCGCACTTCGACGAGATGCACAGCGGGATTAGCACTGTTTTTGAGCATATTCACTTTAATATAGCGGGTATTGACCGGTTTAAAGCTGAACTCATCTCCTTTTTCTGTCGCTTTGGTTGTGTTCGCGCTTTTGTCCCCTATCATCATCCATTTCTTCCCGTCGGCGGAAATTTCCACGGTATACTGGTAATATCTTCCACCATCCCAGAACGGAAACACCTGGACCCGGTCGAGAACATATGGTTTCTCAAGATCAATCTGCACCCATTGGGGAGCCGGAGTAGCCCACCAGGACGAAAGCGGGCTGGCAATACCGTCAACCACAAACTCAGGCACATTCGCTCCCTGGGTTCCGTCCGAGGCTGTTACCGGTTTGCCTGTGGTCAGATTTTTTTGAATGTCAAGCTCTATTCCCGGCAGATGTTTGATCCATTCCAGGTATCCGGCCGAATTCACATGCAGCCCGTCC
>CAZCLS010000476.1:0-1728 GCA_964499565.1 uncultured bacterium | reverse complement strand
CCGATCAGCAGAAAGACAACAGACGGCTTCAAATCATATATCGACTCGTTCATGCGGTCGAGCACGCCATAATAATACCCACCGATCTTGTCGCCGCTGATGCCGCGGTTATAGATCGGCACATTGGCTTTGAGCATATCGGTCGGAAATTCCTGGGTAATCGAATCGCCCACAAAGACAATTCCGCCCGGTTTAGCGGTTTCATTCTGCTTTTTAAATGAGGCAACCATTGAATCATGAAAATTTTTATTGCCGTCAACCACTTTACCCTGTTCGTCACGGGCCGGTTCTTTCTTCGCGCCTGCGTCCGCGGCGTTCACTAGTGAGCAGATAAGAGCAATCATAACGACAATCTTAAGAATATTAGCGAGTGATTTCATTAGCTCCCTCAAAGGGGTCAGGGGTTATCAGTTATCAGTAATCGGTAATCGGTAATCGGACATCGGTAATCGGATCGGTCGGATTGGTCGACACAAGCTCACCACGATGCATTGTCTGGTTAGTGCTTGTTGCCTTTCCATTTCACATATTCCCGGGCGAAGCGCCGGCCTAATTCCAGCTGACCTTCCGTATCATAATGCAGATGGTCATTCCTCAAAACCAGGTCATCCGTGCTGATCAATATCGCATGCATCTCCGGATCTTCGGCTACTTTTTTCTGACCGGCAATCACCAGCGGCGCGTTTGAAAACGTGTTGCCATTGAACACGGTCGACACCAGATTTGACGGCAATTGGCCGACAAACACCGGCACGTCCGGCAGATCCAGATCCTTTCGGACGCTATTAATAAACTCGCGCAGATTCGTTTCATACTGCACGCCGCTCTGTTCAGCCGAATCAGGTGTATTATGCAGATCCAGCGCGTCCGACTCTCCCTGCATCCAGAATAGCGCTTCGACCGAATACTGCCGGCCTTGTTTTTTCAAGTCGGCAAGGGCGGCGTTTACCCGGCGGATAAGGGCGGTGTATTCATTATTGGCTCCAGCCTGGTCGAAATTAACATTCGCGGTTTTGCTCAGAGCCGTACCGCTGCGCGCGCTTTTAATAAGATAGATATCCGCATCCGGCAACGCTTTATTCAGTTCATAGCCAATGGTGACTTCCGGACCGAATCCTTTCCACACACCAAATTCACCTCCCAGCTCTTTCCATTCGGCCGGATCGCCTTGCCCGACTATAGCTGACCTGATCTTCACCTCAGGCTGCGCGGCAAGTTCGGGCGGCAGCAGTTTACTGTTGCCCAGTCCTTCCATGTTCGACTGTCCGGACAGAATAAAAACTCTGACCGGTTGCAAAGCGACTATACGGTCAGAGGACTTCATCGTCAAGGTGTTGGTAGCTGGTTTAATTTTTTTCGGTTGTTGAACAAGATTCATCGTTGCTGATTCGGCCGTACTGCCAATCAGTCCCGTGCCTGCAATAAGCATGCCTGCAATAACAATTGAAACAAAATTCATACCGGATCACTCCTGAAACAGTTATATCTAAAAGAAATTCTATCATTTACCCGGGAATTGTGCTTCTACAATTCTTAAGTTTATGATATTTCACACCAGCGGGATTCTGACTTCAACCGGGAACGTGCTGGATATTCGTTTTGCAAATGATGGCTCCCACAGTCCGTCAATTCGTCATAAACCAATACTTACATTTTTCCCGATGTTTATTTGCACTTTATTTTAGTTGAGAATATCTTACATTTCCCGTTAACGTATATGATATAATA
>CAZCLS010000475.1:0-3692 GCA_964499565.1 uncultured bacterium | reverse complement strand
TTGTACGCTGCCAGGAGCTCGGTCCAGGCGCTGTGATCACCGGCTTCGGCATGGATAAAGACATGCTGGCGGGTATGCCAGTTACCTGTGCTGAAATGGCGCGGCACGGTAACATCAACCTGAAACAGTTCGACAGACGTGATACGTTTTTCATGGATAAAGCCGGAAGTATTCATGGGAATAGTATAGCTAGATTTGATTCAGGGAGCAAGCCTGCGGAAGGGACCTAAGTGGTTGGGTTGGGGATAGAGTTCAGGGTTCAGGGTTCAGGGCTTTTGACATTACTCCAGTACTCCACTATTCCAAACGGGCGGACGCAAGGCCCGCCCCTACACAAAGCTAATATTCTGTGGTTAAAATAAAAACGGGCAGCGATGGCGCTGCCCGTTTTGTGGTTCAGGTAATCATGACGGTTACCGTTTACCCTGCAACACAACTCCCGCGGCGATGAGCGCCAGCAGCAGCATAATTGTTCCCGGTTCGGGAACGACTTCAAGTTTAACATCATCCACCAGGACACCGGCTGATTCAGGTGTATTAGTGGGGCAGAAAATGGCAATACTGTTAAAAAACTGGACAGTTGCATTTTCCAGCATAGTGTCAGTCATATTCGTAACAGTATCCCCGAACTGGATTTGAACGAGCTCCTGAAGTGTCAGGTCCATGGTATAGGAGAAGGTGAACCAGGTATCGGTCATAACGGCGGGCACACTGAATTCCGGATAATTGGGCAGGGTCAGTTCGACCAGGCCGAGTTCATCATCGCGGGTGATAACATTGTACACCTTTTCGTGTCCGAAGTCGCGGGTGAGAAACATAATCGTATCAGCGCCGCCCTGCCCGGGCATATAGAACCGGGCACTGAGTTTGACAAGTTCTCCCTGTTCCATGGATACCGGACGATAGATACCTTCATGCAGTTCCGAACTATGGATGAGGAGACATTGAGACTCACTGCCGGGCAGATTGGTGACATCAGCGCCGAACAGCAGTTGATTGGCATTCTCCCACAAGTCCTGTCCGGCGATTTTACCTTCATGGTACCAGGGTTCACTGAAATCGGAGGCAAAAAAGACACCGTCGACCGAGACCATGACGACAGAAATGACTGAGCCGGCGGCCCCGCCGTCGAAGGCGATGCGGCAGCGATGATATCCGGGATCAAGACTTCCACGGTCAGCAGTACAAGTAATGGATTTTGTGTCGAAGAACGTACCGTTGGTGGGAGAGATAGTCAACCATGTAGTGCCATCAAGCACGGTAGCGGTATAGGAAACCGATCCGGTGCCGGTATTAACTAGTGTTAATTGAACGCTTGATGAAGTAAATGGAATTTCCCTAGCTTTGGGAGCGGACAGGACTGGAGGACCACCGCGGGGAATTTCCCGGATAAAGAAATCATCGAAACATATACCGGAAGAGCCACTGGAACTGCTAGAAAAGATGCCGGCTCCCTGGATTACATGTTCTACAGGATTAAGTAAATATTCATTAGTGAAGGCTTGAACATTTTCACCGAATTTAACCGAAAGAAGCATAGTGCTCTCAAAATCCATAGTGATTTCGAGATCGAACCACTCATCGACAGGCACCGATGGCAATGAAACAGGGAATGTACCTGACGTTATATTACATTCGCTGCCATTGCGTGTGATAGTAAAGTCGAGTTGTTTATGCCAATAGTCGCTAGTATCGATATTCATACTATCAGCGCCTCCCGCTTCGGGTATGTAGCATTTCGCTCCGATTCTGACAATTATGTTAGCAGGAATATATGGTGCAAACCGATTGCAGCCATCAGTATTGCCAGCGTCATGAATAAACACGAAGTTACCATCACCATCATTGAAACCATTGGTAACATCAGCGGAATTACCGGGATTACCATTCCAAAGATCTTGTCCAAAAAGTTTACCCACCCGTTCATGTTCAAAGTCTGAATAGTAGAGAACATTACCGACGGCGACCATTATCTGAACCGTGGTGGCGCCCATATCGCCCGCGTCGAAGAAAATTGAACTGTGGTAATAACCATCCGGCAAGCCGGTCCGGTTGATAGAAACATTAATAACGTCTTGAACGGAAACCGTGGCAGAGTTATGGTCAATGGACAACCAGGTTTGGGGTTCAAGGATCGTAGCGGTATAGAAGAATTCTCCCGTACCGGCATTCACAACATTGAGAACACCATTGGATTGTCGGCGCGAGAAATCGATAAAGGAAGGATTAACTTCCATTTCAGCCGCGCCGGGCGGCATCGGTTCGGTTGTGATCTGGACATCATCGACATAGACTTCCTTTCTACCGGTGTCGCCACCATCGCCGCCGTTCTGGAAATACACAGCACTGATCGTACTGGCAATGCGTCCATCATTTCTGAGAAAACCGACATTGCCAGTCGTGCTGTTGATATCATTGGTTTTAGTACAATCAAAGACACGGTTGGAACAAACGACTTCGATAATTCTCTTGCGCTGCAAATCAAGCAGGATAGACCAGTCGTACCAGGCGGCGGTTACGGGTCCGCCTTTGGCGCCATCGATTGGATATAGATTAAGGCCATCACTGTCGGCATCGGCGATAAACCACATATTATCGTTAAAACGAAGCATCCGGCAGATCACATTTGTATATTCACCATCATAGCCATACAGGCGGAACTCGCTATAATTGGCATCGGCCCATATTCTACAGCTTACGCGAACAAAATCTTTCGATATATCGACAGTTGAGATATCAACGACGCGATTGGCAGTCGAGCGCGGATTTACACCTGTACCTTTGGGAAGCAAAGCGCATTGCGTTCCTTCGATCACAGTACCGTTGTAGACACTGTTGGTTATATAAGCCAATGAAGAGACATCGGTCAGAGGAAATTCGGCCCAGCTGTCCTGTCCGAAAAGGTTGCCGAGGGAATATCCTTCTCCGGATTCGAATCCGGTACGCCAGATAACGCCGGTGTTGGCAAAACCGGCAGATGCCATAAAGAAAATCAGGCATAGAATTGATAGTACACGTGGTTTCATGGTTTCCTCCATTGGGATGTTACTATACTGCAGGTAACGGGTCATGGTAAAACTTTACAGTATTACAATAGCATGTCTTGCGCGGTAAAGCCATTATTATTGGTAACAAAGCCATGCGATTTTGAAACAAGCTTTGGAGGATGGTTGATGGGGGGATGGTTAATGGTTGATGGTTAATGGTTGATGGTTGATGGTTGATGGTTGATGGATGATGGGGGATTTGTAGCCGGTCTCGGCTTGTCCGGCTTTTGACGAATAAGGTCGGATGGGTGCGGAAAGTAGCCCCAGGCTTCTCCGAAGCCGGTGCAGTTGTTTACAAATTGTATATCAGTTTGAATTTGTGTGCTGCGGGATAGGCGGTTGTCTGCATCCATTCATACAGGACAGAGCGCATGTGACGCAGCGTGTCTGTGTACGCTGAATTTTCAGCCTGGTTGACCAGCTCGTGCGGGTCTTTCTCCAAGTCGTACAATTCGTCGGCACTACCGGCATTCCAGCCATACTTGACAGAGCTATCGCGAGCGGTGATAATGGTTGTGCAGATATCACCCAGACCAAAGAATTCAACAAAAGCGCGGTTGGGTCGGCTGGCTTGCGGATTGTTCAGCAGCGGCAGCATGGACGTTCCATGCACAACATCCTGACTATCGGCCGCGCCGGCCATAT
>CAZCLS010000474.1:2505-3702 GCA_964499565.1 uncultured bacterium | reverse complement strand
GGTCTGGAAAATTTTCCGCGATTTCTGGAAGACTGGTCTAGTATCAAGTTTTATTATACCGGATCCCTCGTGTGCCTCTGGAACAGCATATGCGAGACAGAAGTTTGGAAAGGGTATCAGAATAACAACAATAATTATTATAATCCTCCCACGCGTATATGGCAATACGACACTGCTTTCAGCAATCCGAACACGACACCACCCGGAACACCCAATATACATGTGTTTGAAGTAGCATTATGGAAAAGAGAATATTAAGGCAAGCACTATCGCGAAATGTTGAAACGAAAGGAGTTAATACAATGAACGTAGTAAAAATGGGAAGGCCGCGAAATAGGGGGATACTGTGCCTGGGATTATGCGTGTCGGTCGCATTGGGCACGCAGGTAGGTGAATATACCACCAGCGGAGAGGGGGGGGTGCAAACATTTTCTTACTATAGTAACGGGCAGTCCTTTTTCGCCTGGAAATGCCCTGATACATGGGTTATAAATCTTAATCCAGGGAAAAATATTGCAATTACCGCTGCCTCGACGAATAACGATTCGGCAGTGATCAGCATAGCGCAGGAGCCTGTTGAAGAAACAGAAACACGGTTAAAAGCATCGCACAAAGCTACAATTCGATCAGCATTGACGGAAAACCGGGAATTTACTATAGAAAAAGAAGAAGATATGCCGCTCGATTTTTCGAAAGGCTGGCAGGTATCCGGCACAGAAGTAATTGTCAATAAAGATAGCAAGGGCAAAGAAATCAAAAGTGAGTATTTTGAAAAACATTCTTACTATATCAAGCAAGGATATCTGCATCATGTATGGATCAGGGTGCCCAGGGAATTATGGCCGCGCTATGAAAAAACATTCAGGGAAGCGTATCGTAAATATTATGTAATTGATCCTGAAAATGTAGGCACTGTTGAGGCCAAGAGGGCCTCCTTACATTAATCATTATATGGGAAATGGGTATAGAATTGACAAAACAGCGTCAAACTGTTATATTAACACGAATGGTTTTCGATATCTTGTCACTTCATAAGCGGCAATGTAAAAGAAAACCGATTAAACCCGGACGAGGGGAACAAGTTATGCAAACCATTGAAAAGTGTAAGCAAAACGGATTCGCACTTGTAGCGATGGTGACAATAATGGTAACTATACTGGTGATAGGCATGGTCGGCATGCTGAAATGGTCATCCGG
>CAZCLS010000474.1:0-2405 GCA_964499565.1 uncultured bacterium | reverse complement strand
TTGCTTGATTACGGTATATTCTATAATTCCGACATGGAAATACATTCAACCCGCACATTTCAATTCCTGGGCGGGCCGGTGCATGCCAACGGTAATATTTATGTAGGGTGTGACGGGCATGATTTTTATTTTGATTCAACCATTACAGCATCTGGCGATATTCTTCACGAGGGTAGCAGCGGCGGTGATATTTATATTAAAAATGGCAGTGATGTGAATGTCTCGATGAAGCAGGGGGGGACATGGGTAGACAGTACCTATAATAAAAGTGGCGTAGTATGGCGGGAGAAGTCTTTAGAGTTATGGGATGGAAATGTGCTCACGAAGGATCACGGTATCACTGATATCGAAATCCCATTCCCCGGCGCGTCCTCAGATAATCCTCATAAAGTGATTGAGATGCCGGCCGAGACGGATACGGCCGAAGACAAGGAGGTCAAGTATTGCTATAAAGCGACGCTATCGATAATTGATGATGAGGTGTTTATAGGAACACCAACTGTTGATGGAAACCTTCAAAATCAAAAGATCGGCAATGTCGATGACATGGATTGGATTGAAACGGACAGCACCTTTTATAACGAACGCGAAAAGTACGATGTCACGCCGGTGACCATAGACCTGGCAGGAATGCAGGAATGGCTAGCGGAGGGCACCCATGCCCACGCTTTTATCAACGATCCGGACTATGCCGGTATATTGTATGTTAAGCAGGAAGATGTGCAGGGTCGGGCGGTTCGATTGAAAAACGGAGAAACGCTCCCGGTAGCGCTGGCGAATGGCTTAACGGTAGTCACTCCCAATCCGCTGTATGTGCAGGGAAATTTTAATACTTCGAACAAAAAGCCAAGCTGCCTGGTATCGGACTCATTGACTATTCTGTCGCCAAATTGGAATGATGATCACGATAATGGCAAGGACAAGGCTGACGATTGCACGATCTACGCAGCAATCATAACCGGCGATGTTCCTTCGACCGAAGCGGATGACGGCAAGGGGAATGATAAAAACGCGAGTAAAAAGAGTTTGACTAGCGCGTACGGCGGGGGAGTAGAGAATTTACCGCGACTGCTGGAACAATGGCAAAATAACCAGGGAGTATTAACGATATATGGCTCGTTAATACGGCTATGGGAAAGCCGGCAGGAGACGGCGCCGCTAGGAAGTAGTGGAGATTATAAATATTATTTCAATCCGCCGAGTTTCTATAATTGGTCATATGACCCGGATCTTTCGAACATGCTGCCGCCTGGAACGCCCGTATTGCGGAATTGCACTGCATTGGCCTGGAAGCGCACACGCTAAGCACGTTTTGAAGCGAGCCGTGAGATCGAAATAGAACATTTCACGCATCGATAGAAAAGCTACATTGTATGTATCATTCAAAGCAAAAAAAGAGGAGAAGGGAGTATTTTGACAAACATCTTGCATTTTTAACTTTCTTATGATACAATATATCGTGCGCTGGTTGAAGCGCCAAACAGAAAGAAGATTGACAGATTACGTAAAGTGTGGGATTAAGTAGACACTGTTGTGCTGTTCAGTGTTCATGTACACGCAGAGTCTGGTAAAACGCGAGCCTGTTAGTGGGGACTACGGGAGAGCGAAAAACCGGAAAGTAATTTAAGTGTAGATGGAACTGACGAGGTAGTAAATGAGCTTATTCAAGCGCAGTGGTGGCGAAAAGGTCCTATCACTTGATATTGGTTCCGATTCGATCAAGTTATTAGCATCTCAAGGCACATACCCAGGAAATATTTCAATATTCGATTATCGCCTTCTCCATATTAACACGACAGGCAAAGGTGTTAATCCCGCTGAAATTCCAGCAATCCTCAAAAGTGTTCTTCCCGAAATAAAAATGTCAGTAGATTGTGTCAGGACGATTGTATCCGGTCAGGCAGCAATAGTACGGGTGATTGAAATGCCTGAAATGAATAAAACAGAACTCAAGCAATCGGTTTCATACCAACTTGGCCGTTACATCCCCATGCGTCCAGACGATGTGCAGTTTGATTGCACTCCCATGCAAGATCAAAATGTTCGGAAAGGATTTCAGAAGTGTCTACTGGTCGTGGTTCGCCGGACGGTTATTGACGAACTGAACAAAATAATAAACGCGTGCGGTTTGTCGCCATTACTGATCGATGTAGAACCGATCGCCGTAACAAATTGTTATTTAGCCTGCAGCCGGGATTTTGACAGGGAGCAGGGCATACCGCACATTGAAGATTCCGCGGGAGTATGTTTGCTGCACATGGGCGCGAATCATACAGACATGATAATCATGCGGGGAAAAGTGCCGTTGGTATGCCGGGCGCTTGAAACGGGAACAAGCGGAATGTTTACGACCATTGCCGAGACACTTGAAATATCGTATGTTGACGCGGTGGATATGATGAATG
>CAZCLS010000473.1:0-3710 GCA_964499565.1 uncultured bacterium | reverse complement strand
TAGCGTTGATGCGTTTGATAATGATATTGGTGTGAACCGCTTCAAAGCTCGCGCACAGACTTTCCACTATTTCATCTTCGGCCCGGTCGCCCCAGTGAATAATAGTAATTTCGGTCTTGCCTTCGCGCCCCTTTTTATCCCGCAATGGCCGGGTGGCCACCCAACACAGAGACCATAGAATCAGCAGAGCGGTCGCACCGCCCAGAACAATTCCGGCCGCGCGTTTGATATGCCTGAATATATCAGCAAGTATATTTGTCATTGTTCTATCAGTTGCTTTTTCGCGCAAGTTGCGTTCGCGCGTTTATATAAGCCTGGATATTCCTCTGTTCCTGTTCTTCCATAGCTTTTCGTTTAGCCATGTAGCGTTCATATTTTTTTCGCTCAGCTTCATTCCAGCAATTAGCTTCCACATAATCACCGCAGAACGGCACGCCTAAATCTATCCAGCAATTCAGTTTATCTCTTTCTTCAGCCGTCAACTGCACCTCATGGTGCCCCTTGTCCAGTATCGCTGTCAACGGACTGCGAGCGGAACCGGCACTGTAAGGCGGCAGCATCTCCGGCACTGACTGGGCACTGATCCATTTCACATAGCTGCCGTTGCTGGTGCCTCGCGTTTCACGTGTGCGCGGCGCGCCGGTAAGTGTCAGATAGGACACAAACCATTTCCGTCTGGCTCCTTCATCAATAATTTCGGTTTTGCTCAGGTCGATCCCGTTTTCGCCCGCGCCGTCATGACAGCGCACACAGCGGGCATCAAGAATCGGCTGTATTTCCCGGGTAAAACTGAAGCCGCGCGCTTCACCGTAAAATGGTTCCAATGGCTGCACTCCCGTTTGCATGGCTTGCGTGGTACTGCTGACCGGCGGAGCCGAGTTCTTGTGTTCATGGCAGCCCACACACGCATAGCGTTCTCCGGGCATCAAGGTCGACCACGAGCGCATGGTCTGCGCTACATGACCTTTGTCGTCGATAGCCTGGAAGTAGATGGGCGTGCGCGCCGGAACACTGAAACAGGCTGAACCATCGTCATAGACCGGTGTTTCACCCAGCACTTTTTTAACGTCCCAGCAGCCATTGCCAATCGAAACCGGCGTACTGATCAATGCCCCGCCGCCCGGACCGCCGGAGCCATTGCTGCCGATACCGGCCGCCCTGAATTCCAGAGCTACCACACGCAATTTCTTGATCAAGCCGCGCGTTACTCCTTTCAAACCCTGTCCTTCATAAATATCCTGCAGATAATAGATGCCGCTGTCATTGCGGTAGTCGACTAATCCCGGCCTCAACAGCGGTCGCTTGCGCGGAGCGAGCGGAACCGGCTGGTTGCACGAAATGTCCGGATCGAATGCCAATAGCTCGCGCCAGCCGTCGATTGTCATGAAATATATCCCGAACGGTATTTCCTGGTTGGCCGTAAAAGCGACAATATAATTTGTCTCACTCAACGCGTATGGATATTGGAATAACTCACCCCATTGTCCATAGCCGTCAATCCGTACCGCTTTAGTCTCGCTCAGGGGAGCGACAAGCTGAACGCCCGAGGCTTCCTGCCGGCCTTTGGACGAGTCGATCAGTGCCAGTTTACCCTGTTGGCTGCTATGATGGCCGGATAATACCGCTATCAGTTTCTGCGACCCTTGTATCCCGCGTGCGTGCATGATCGTTGTTGGAAACCAGGAATTATTGCCATAATACTCCGTCTGCGCCGTTCCATCGTAATTCATCTGGAACAGCGGCTGCGGGTAAATCTGGCCACGGTCGTTGTAATCCCAGCGTGTGTAAATTACCCGGCCGTCAGGCAGCACTTGCGGATAATTGACATGCACCTGGTCGAATCCCAACCGCCGCAGATAGTTCCCCTCCCGGTCACACGTATAGATGTTACTCACTTCCGTCCACCAGCAGTCTACAATCTGAACACAGCGGGTGGAATTAAATACGATCGTATCGTCCGGCAGATACACCCCTTCGTAATCAGCGAATCCGAGTCCTTCAGTTATCTGGCTGATCTTTCTGCTCTTGATGTCCAGTTCATACAGATGATAATCATCTTCGCGATCCGATTTTTTCCATGAGAACAGAACCGATCTTCCATCATACGAAACGTCCGGGTCGCGGATTACCCCGCGTGGATCATTCGTCAGGATATGAACCGCACCGAACTGAGCGCTGGTATCCAGCACACACAGAGCGCTGCCGGGAATGAAATGCCGTTCAGACTGGGCGTCCGACTGACCTTCGGTGTAGGCGTAATGCGAACCGCCCAGGTTGTAATGCTTGGTAAACACGATGAATCGCCAGCGCTCCCGCAGCGGCCGCAACCGCTCGTTCCGGCGTTTAGTGCAGGCCGCTACAAACGCCGTGAGTTTCTGAGCAGTTATCGTCGGTCCCGTCAGCCAGTCGGCACAGGAGCCATACCCGGTCTCCTGCATAATCCAATCCGATTCCAGAGGGAAATCACGGCATAATGATTTCCACACATCCCCGGCCGTCTTTTTCATGTCGGGAACGGCCTGCTGCTCTGTTCCAAGCCGGCCCGCCCCGGCCTTGATAGAAGCCTGGTACTCGCGCATCGCCCGTCTCGATTGGATGACCGAATCGACCCAGGTGTTCTGCTTGACATAGAACTGTTGTTCAGCGCTGGCGGTCATCACCGCTATGCTCAGCATCACTAAAAATATATATTCCACATTCAGCATCAACCTTTTTCCCTATAGATACTAATCATGCATATGCATGCCTGTTTTTTACGTTGGCTCTTTTCATTTCGGCTTTGCGGCATGAGTAGCCCCTGGGCTGTCTCAGCCCGGGGCCTGCCGGTCACCGCACTAACGCCGCATCACATCCGTTCCCCTGCCCCGGCTTCGGAGAAGCCTGGGGCTACTGCTGTCTCAGCTCGGGGCCTGCCAGTTATAATACCTACTTTTTCTTTACTGCTTTCTTCTTCCCCCTTTTCTTCGTGCCATCTAAAATATTGGCCTTGTCCGCCGCCTGAGCCTGCTTGCGCGCCGCGGCAGCCTGTTTCTTCATCTCACTGATCGTTTTGGTCCGCTTGCGGGCTGCTCCCTTCGTTTTAATCGTGCCTAAACGTTTCTCCTTTTTCAACCGCGCCCGGGCTTTCGGCAATTCGCGCTTGTATTGCGGCAGCCATTTGGCCTGCGCTACCAGCATCTCATCTACCATCTGGCTGATCTCGTTCGGGTCGCATACCGCTCCGGTCAGCGGGTCCATCATCGCCGCCTGCTTCAGCAGAAACACATCGCCGTGCGCGCCCGCTTCAACCGCCAGCCGCTGGACACTTACCGAGGCGTTGCACACCGAGGCGCAGCCGTTCGGCAGGTCGCCCACCTGAGCCACATTGATGCCGTTCCGGTCGATATAACACGGCAGTTCCACAATCGCGTCATCCGGCAGGTTTGAAATAGCTCCACAGTTAACCACGTTCAAATACCCCCGATGCAGCCGCCCTGTTTCCAGACCTTCTATGATATAACTTACTTCTTCGCTTGACCGGTGCTCGGTACTGATCGTCCGCGGTTCCTCTTTCAGCAGTTTGGGAAAATCAGTCTTAAACCAGTTGCGGCTCTCTTCACACACGCGCAAATATCCTCCCGTTTCTCCGTCAATCCAGCTGTTCATGGAAATCCATTTCTTGATCTCTTTCGTGCGTTTGCGGTACCAGGGCACATATTCAGACAAATGCC
>CAZCLS010000472.1:0-3718 GCA_964499565.1 uncultured bacterium | reverse complement strand
TCAGTATGATGCCCGTTGGCGGCTTGGCTCCTACCTTGATCGGTAACACTGCCGGAAAAAGCGGCGGCGCCCTTTACGGTTTCGGGCCCGCAGTCAGTTTTACGTTGCGAGATGTTGTCCTGGACGGCAATAAGTCGCTTGGATTGGGTGGCCTCGACGATGGCGGCGGTGCAGCTGCGGTTTTTAATTATTCTCAATTGAATGCCGTTAACTGCAGCTTTGTCAATAATACCGCTTCCAACCTGGGCGGCGCGGTCTATTCACTCGCCAGTTCGGATATCACTATCAAGAGCGACTTCGCCGGCATAACGCCCGGCACACTGCCACCTTCGCGCTTCATTAACAACCGCTCTCTGGGTGCCTTCGCCGGCTCCGTAATGCAATACATTCTGGGTAACTGCTCTATCTCCGAAACACTCTTTATGAGCAATCAGGCCGCCGTTGCCGCCGGCAATGTTTATGTCGCTTTTTCTACCGCTTCATTTGTCAATATCCTGGCTGTCCATAATTCCGCCCCGGGTATGGGCGACGCTTTTACTTTTCAAAGCTCGTTCGATACCGAATTGCTGAACTGTACAATCGCTGATAATGGTGATACCGGCGTGTATGTTATCGGCTCAGCCAATCTGCCGCTCCTGCAGAACTGTATCCTGTGGGGTCAGACTGATTTGCAGATCACGTCCAACGCCGTGCTCCAGTTCTGCGATGTTCAAAACGGTTTCTCCGGCGCGTTTAACATTACCAATGATCCACTTTTTGCCGATGTTGCCCTTAATGATTATCAAATTTTGAACGGATCTCCCTGTATCGATGCCGGCGCCACACTGGTATCGGTAACCAACGACTGCATCGGCGCAATCCGTCCCTACGACGGGGGTTGGGATATCGGCGCCTACGAATTCATTCCCGAACCCTCGGCATTACTCTTTATAATAATTCCGTTACTCCTTTTTTCCCGCTCACGACGTTAACATTTTATTAACAAGGAGGGTGCCATGAAACCGCTTGTGTTCCTTGCCAGTGTGATCCTGATGCTGCAATCACTACCCCTGCCCGCCGGTGTGCGTATCAATGGTATCGGCTTCGACTATGCGACCATCCAGGCCGCGGTCAATGCCGCTGTAAACAATGACCGCCTGCATGTATCCACCGGACTGTATGTTGAAAATGTCAGCATTGCCAATAAAACACTCACCATTGAAGGCGGATATTTACTGGATTATATTACCACAACGAATAATCCCGACTTGACGGTAATCGATGGAATTTCTATCGCCAACAGTACTGTGCGCCTGATCAGCAATGCCACGGTAGTGCTTGAAACAATGACGGTAACTGGCGGAAGCGGATTCGTATTAGGCGGCGGCATAGGTGTCGGTCCCGGGAGCGCATTATACACAGCGGATGCGGTCATTGAAAAAAATTCCGGTTTTATCGGCGGCGGTATCGGTGTTGCCAATAATGCGTCTTTTACGGTATATTCCAACACGTATATATATAACAATTCCGCCGGAATAGGCGGCGGCATCAGCACATTCGGTTCAAATTGCGTGGTTAGCCTCGGCCCCGACACTGATTGCGTGGGTAATAGCGCCATTTTCGGCGGAGGGGTAGCCATATACGGCGGTATGTATACCCAGCACCGCGCTACCCGCATATATGGAAACCTGGCTTCTCTTGGTGGCGGCGGCTTATACATGTCCGGCGGTGCCCGCGGTACTATTTCAGGACCCGGTACGTTTATCGGCGGCCCCTTTTTTTTCTATAACGTGGTTACGAATGGAAATGGCGGTGGTATTTACATGGTTAACGCTTCTCTGGATATTTTCGGGCCCGATACATATATCGGCGGTGCGATTGCATACGGAAACGGTGCCGGGATCTTTATGACTAACAGTATGCTGACTATTCGCGATAATGCCCGGATCGGTTTTTCCGGTGTCATAATTGGCACTACGGGTTCCGGCGGCGGTATTTATGCCGATGGGTCAACCGTCATTCTCAGCAATGAATCATGCATCAGCTACTGTATAGCAAATACAAACGGCGGCGGCATCTACGCCGAAAATTCTTCGGTATATATGTATGACAATAGCCTGGTGGGAAACACAAGCAGCGTAACAGCAAACCATGCGGATCAAGGCGGCGGATTATTTACCGTTATGAGTGATGTTGTTGTTGACGGATCGGGCATAAACGAGAACACGGCCGAAACCGCCGGGGGAGCTTCCTTCTTTGGCGGAACGTGTACAATTGCTGACAGCATCATAGCCTGTAATACTGCAACGAATATCGCCGGTCTGCTGGGTCAGTTTTTGACTGATGCCGTTATCGACCACACAATGATAATAAGCAATACCGCTCATTCTCAAGTGGGAGGTGTTTACTGGTATTTTAGTCCGCTGGTTGTTACAAACAGCTCGATGATATCATATAATACTTCCAGGCTGGCCTTTGGCGGCATGTACAACATTTTTTCTCCTGTTACACTCTACAACAGTGAAGTGTCACATAATGAAACCCGGTATGATTACGGCGGTATCCTAAACTACTTGGCCCCCCTTACCCTGATTGACTGCCACGTGTATAATAACAAAGCCGACCTGGCCGGAACCACCAACGGCTTCGGCGGTGGTATTGCTGTCTTTGGTTCCGACCTGACAATGAAAGCATTAAACCGCACTTGCATTCTAACCGGCAACAGCGGCTCCGCCGGCGGCGGGCTTTTTCTGTTCCATGCCGGGCTGTCTATTGAAACCGTCCCTCCCTGGGTATATGCAATCGAAGCTAATGCCGCTGTAAAGCAGGGTGGCGCTATTTACGCCGATGGTGCCGTCACCACCGTCATTTCCGGCAGAGTTATCTTCGAGGATAATACGGCACTGATTGGCGGTGGTATCTATGCCAACGATCTCTGCTCGTTTTCGCTTTTACCCTCCGGTGGATTCGCACCACTGTTTACGGGTAATCGCGCCAACAGATCCGGCGGCGGGATAGCTATGTATAACAATTCCGGCCTTACCGCCATTAACAATACATTCATTAATAATACCGCACAAGCGTACGGCGGAGCCATACATGCTTCAACCGGTGTCACGGTAATGATTAACAGCGATTTCAGCGCAGCGCCGCCCTCAATGCTGCCGCAGTCGAAGTTCATTAATAATCGAACCCTCGGCGGCGGCTCCGGCGGAGCAATGCTGCTAACGGCTAATTGCCTCGCGGAAATCGCCAGCACACTGTTCGTCAGCAATTCCGCCAATTTCCGGGCCGGGGCCATAGGAACGGCAAATTGCACCACACTCCTGGTGAATGTTGTCGCGGCATATAATACGGCAACAACCATCAGGGAAGCCTTCGCGTTTCTCGGCAGCGCTGCCGAACTTGACAGTTGTACCATTGCCTATAATGATGATATTGGTGTAAATGCCACCCCGTACATGACTGAACTTGAAAATTGTATTGTCTGGGGTCATAATCTCGCTCAGGTTTCCGGATCTGTCACCGCGCAGTTCTGTGATATTCAATACGGCTTCCCGGGGCATTTCAATAGTACCAACGATCCGTTGTTTGCCAATCCAGCCATGTTCGATTTCCAGTTACGTTTCGGTTCTCCCTGTATCAATGCCGGCGCTACGCAAGTCGCCGTTGTCAATGATTGCATCGGGAAACCCAGGCCGTATGACGGCGGCTGGGATATCGGCGCCTATGAGTATAT
>CAZCLS010000471.1:0-3719 GCA_964499565.1 uncultured bacterium | reverse complement strand
AAGAAGGTATGGGTACTCATTATGACCCTCATACCCGCTCTATTCGATATGTCCCTCTGGGCACTGGTGCTCCCGATTTCAGAATTGTAAGCTTGGACACTGGCACTGTTCGGCCCGGTCTGGAAAAGTCAACCTATATGGTACGTCGTGCTGAATGTGATGAACTGGTTGCACTGGCGGGTAAAGAATTCGGTATTTCCGCTCTGGCGGATGTAAAAGACCATGTCCTTTTCGATAGCATATGTGCCCGGTTCAACTCCTCCCATCCCCACCTGTGCGACCGCCTTAATTATATTTTCCATGCTCAAGAACGGTTTTACCGTATGATGGATGCGTGGAAAAGTGGAGATATCGAAGCAGTCGGCTCCATTTTCCGTCAAGACGGCATCGGCTTGCGTGATGATTACTGTATCTCGGGACCGGAACTTGAAAGCATGTGCGATATTGTCAGGTCGGTGCCCGGTGTCATGGGTGAACGTATGCTGGGAGGAGGTGATAAAGGCGCAGCTGGCACTCTCGTGCATGCCGGCAGTATCGAGGCTCTCAAGCATGCGGTTGACACAGCCTATCCACGCTCGCATCCGGATTATGCCGACTCATATGCAGTTCATGTTTGTACCTTTGTTGACGGCGTTTGTGTGTATGATAACGCACTGAATTAACTAAACCAGGAGATTTCTCATGAGTATACGTAAAGATTTGTTTGGCACAATGCCTGATGGTTCGGAAGTGTTTATCTTTACTCTGGAAAATTCACAAGGTTCGTATGCCAGGGTAATGACCTATGGAGCCACCCTTGTTTCATTAGTCGTACCAGACAAAAACGGCCGGAGAAGCGAAATTACTCTCGGATTCGATAAATTGGAAGATTATCTCACTAAAAACACTCCTTATTTCGGTGTTGTTGTAGGCCGGGTGGCCAATCGCATCGAAAATGCCCGGTTTACTCTTAATGGCAAACACTATTCCCTCGCCGCAAATAACGGCCCGAATCATCTGCATGGCGGCTTGAAAGGCTTTGACAGAGTTGTGTGGTCGGCTGAAGTTACCGATGCGCATGAGGGTGACGCGATTACTTTTTCATATCTGAGTCCTGACGGCGAAGAAGGGTATCCCGGTACGATGGAATGCTCGGTAACATATATTCTCACCGAGCAGAATGAGCTGATTCTCGTGTATTCCGCTACGACTGACGCGCCTACCCCCGTTAATCTCACAAATCATGCTTATTTCAATCTGGCGGGAACCATGGCTGATACAATTTTAGATCATATGATGTTAATTAACGCGTACAGCTATACTCCATCTGATGAGCTGCTTATTCCAACCGGAACGATTGAATCCGTTGAAGGCACGCCGCTTGATTTCAGATCTCCACGGGCTATCGGTTCCCGAATACATCAACTTTCCGGTGGTTATGACCATAATTATATTCTTAATAAAGAGGATGACGAACTCTCCCTGGCCGCTCGAGTTTCTGATCCGGTAAGCGGTCGTGTCATGGAGGTATGGACTACGGAACCGGGCATACAGTTTTATTCCGGAAACTTCCTGGTCAATCTTGCCGGGCGCGGTAACAGTATTTACAACAAACATGCCGGTTTCTGCCTGGAAACTCAGCATTTCCCCGATGCGGTCAATAAACCTCAATTCCCTTCTATTATTCTGCAACCAGGAGAAATGTATTCTCATCTTACCCGCTTCAGTTTCGGAACTGAATAAGCGATTGACGAGTGTCAATTGATACGAATAAAAAAAACAACCGGCCTGTACAGGCCGGCTGTTTTATGGATGCTGAATGTAATGCAACTCATTTCTTATTGGATCGGGAAAGAACAAGCAGCATTCCTAATCCTGTCAGTCCAATCAGCGGTTCGGGAATATTTACCCGCACCAGGCGTGTGTCACTGGTTGTGACATTCTGAGCGTTGTCATACACGATAACACGCCAGAAATTATCGCTCTCGTCTTTGAGGGTTACATTGTTGGTAAGAATAACGGTTGCCGGAGTCTCCCATTCCGGCAACAGCCAGTTGGTGACAACTGTCTGCATATTCATAAATCCGGTGTCAGTCGCGATCTGCAAAAAAGCCCCGTACAGCATGCTGTCGCTGTCGTTTACCGTATAACGGATAGCAGCCGGACGGTTTGTCTGAAATGCTTCATCCTCAGGTGCCAGAAGCGTTACTGCAGGACCGTTGTCATCTCCGAGCGGGCTGTCCAAGCGGTAGGCTGCGAATACTCCATCATCACTGCACATCACCAGTGTGCCATCATCAGCAATGGCCGGAAATGAAAACCCGGTCGCTTCAGTTGTCGTGTGCTTTATAGTCCAGACCGGGGAAAAATCACCGCCGATGTCACGGATACCGAAGGCATAACCCCGGAAGCAACACCATAGATCATTCTGTTTGGACCAACGGCAATGCCGCCATTAATATTACCTACTCCGCTGAACGTATCATGCATCCAGTTATTGGTATCTACCGGATCTTCCCAAACAGCCCAGTTTTGTTTGCCATTGCTGGTATCATAGGCATGAACGCCGCCACCGGTTTGGTCACCGCGGGTAGCGGTATAAATGACCGTTTCATCGGCTGAAAGAGCATATCCACCCGTGTCCCAGACATCTTTGGCCCACAATGTTTCAAAATCAAGGTCCTTGAATCCGGCGGCCCAGAGTAATCCCGAACTGCGACTGATTTTCACAATCGTGTCATTTTCCGTATTGCCATCACCGACTCCAAAAGGATTGCCGGCAAATCCCTGGTATATATTCCCCTGGCTGTCCACTATCGGTTGAAGTTCAGGATGCCCTTCCTGGCCTCCAGGCCTGTAATAACGCCATTCCAGCGTTCCTGTTTTCGTATTTATCCCGGCAACTTCAGTCCGGTCTGAGTGCACATACAGAACCGAGCCATCCGGCGAAAGCGGAGGCGCGCCGCCCGCCCAGGCGACAATGCGAGAATAACGCCAAGTCCATATATTCGTACCATTCTCGGCGTTCAGGCAGGCTATGCCGCCTATGTCCTTCGGGTCTTCCCGGGTATTGCCAAACATGCAGAATACACGGTTGCTCATCAATACCATACCATTCATAGCCATCCTGTTCGGCAGCTTGGTTTCCCAGATGATTGAACCGCTGGAGGATATGCGGTAAACAAAGCCGGTATAATCACCGACAAATACCGTCCCGTCTTCAGCCACAACCGGTATGCCATTGGCCCAGTCATGCAAATCAGCGCCCCAGGACAGCGAACCATCACTCAGCTTATGACAGGCTAAATCGCGTTCAGCATCATCCGTCGGAAGATAAATATTATTGCCTACAATTACTGGCGAACCCCACAAGCCGACATCCATATAGTCCTCATTTTTCCAGATTTGCTGGACATCAGGCATACAGGGATTGTACTCGCCTTTTGTTGATATACAGCGCGCCTGCTGGTCATTGCCTTCTTTCGGCCAGCCTTCATCAGCCATATCCAGCGCTACACACTGCAATGAAAGCATCATTACACCCACCAGTAACACAAAAGGATTATTCATAGCGTTCTCCTGTCTAAATATTAATCAGGTATCATGGTTATACTATTAGTATAAATATTAATGCACTTTTCGTCAAGTTATCATGAAACCAGATATGCTCGCCTTAAAATTCCAACAACGATGCAAATGCGCTGAAGCCTGCCCCAAATGAAAGCAGCAAACCCTTGCTC
>CAZCLS010000470.1:0-3728 GCA_964499565.1 uncultured bacterium | reverse complement strand
AGTATGTTCAAACCCCAGAACGTGAAAAACAGGGTTACGTCACTGCCCATCGCCGCCGCTCCATTGGCTATGATAAACGCCGCCATTGCTTTGTCAAAATCATTGCTGAACACGACTATCGATTTCTTCCTGGATGCCGGACCGGATGCTGCCGCAGACAAGCGTTTGTCCATCTTCTGTACTACCGCGACTATCGTGCCGCCGTCGCGCCCGAGCGTTACCAGCCGGTTGCCGGTGCTGTGGCACCAGGCCGGTATGTCAGCCGCGAATCCCGGGTCACTGACCGAAATACGTACCGCTTCTCCCGCCCGCAGTTCCTTGATCGCTGTATTCACCTGCATGATCGGTCCCGGACATTGCAAGCCGCAGGCGTCAATTTCTTTTACGATCACAGCTTCCACTTCTGCCGGTATGTGTTCGATCTCATCAAAACCCGAATCACTCTGAATCTCATGCTTGATATGCGCAAACTCCGGCACAGTCTGTGTTACCGCTTTCCAGGTTTTGTACCCTCCCGACAAGTTGCGGCAGCGGTAGCCATGCTGCATAAGTATGCGTGTGACCATGTAGCCGCGCTGGCCGACTGCGCAATATATCAGCATTTCCTTCTCTTTCGGTAGTTCATTCAACCGTTCCCGCAGTTCATCGATCGGTATAATCTTCGCCCCCGGTATTACTCCCGAACGGGTTTCTTCTACCGTACGCACATCCAGTATCATCTGGTCGGCCCTTGGAGAGACCATGTCTACCGCGTGGCAGATTGCCGTGTCGCCGTTCAGGATGTTTGCCGCCACAAAACCGGCGTAATTTACCGGGTCCTTGGCTGAACCGTAAGGAGGAGCATAACTCAGTTCCAGTTCCTCCAGGTCGAACACGGTCATGCCCGCCCGAATGGCTACTGCCAGAACATCGATGCGCTTGTCGACTCCGTCCGCTCCGACTGCCTGAGCCCCGAGGAGTTTGCCGTCTTCAGGATTGAACAGTACTTTCAACGAAAGCGAGTGTGCTCCCGGATAATAACCGGCATGGCTAGCGGGATGGATATATATTTTTTCATACGGCATACCCTGCCGTTTCAGTGTTTTCTCATTCAACCCGGTCATGCCGACCGCCAGATCAAACACTTTGCAGATGCCCGTGCCTTGCGTTTCTTTATATTCTGTGTCTCGCCCGAAAATAACATCCGCCGCTATCCGTCCCTGGCGATTGGCCGGGCCGGCCAGCGGAATCAGCGTCTGAAAATCGCCGACAAAATCTCGCACCTCTACCGCGTCACCGACGGCATATATCGCCGGGTCGCTGGTCTGCATATGCTGGTTGACCAGAATACCCCCGCGTTCACCAATCTCTATCCCGGCGTCTTTCGCCAGGGATACTTCCGGCCGTACCCCTATAGCAAGGATCGCCAGACCGCATTCAATCGTTTCTCCCGTGCTCAGCATCACCTGCAATGTACCGCCCTTCTGGCTGAAGGCCTTGACTGATGTGCCCAGACGCAGGTCGACTCCCTGGGATACTAATTCCTGGTGCAGCGGTGCCGCCATCTCGGGATCGACCGGTCCCATCACCTGATTCATCAACTCAACCATCGTGACCTGGATATTCCGATCGCGTAACGCTTCCGCCATTTCCAATCCGATATACCCGCCGCCCACAACGACCGCGCGAGATGGCTGTTCACTGTCTACCACATGTTTGATGGCATCCATGTCGCCTATATTCCGCAGCGTCAGTACCCGCTCTACATCTATGCCCGGCAAAGGCGGCTTTACCGGTTCCGCTCCCGGACTCAGAATCAGCGCGTCATACGATTCCTCCCGCTCAACTCCGGTCTTCAAATTCCGCGCTACAACCGTTTTCTCTTCCCGGTTGATCCTGATTACTTCAGTATTTACCCGGACATCAACACGAAACCGCTTGTGGAACGACTCCGGAGTCTGCACCAGCAGCCGATCACGGTTTTTAATTACCCCGCCAATATGATACGGCAGACCGCAGTTGGCAAACGATATATACTCACCGCGTTCAAACATCACGATCTCCGCGCTCTCAGACAACCGTCGCGCGCGCGCCGCCGCGGACGCACCGCCGGCTACGCCGCCAACTATTACTATTCTCTTTTTGTCAGTCATTGTATTGCTCCTTTTTTATGTGTATCAAAAAAACTGTTTTTCATACTATATTTGCTTTTTTTCAACAGCTTCACAATCAGACAGAAGCCGCGTAAATATAAAATCAATGCACTTCTGCAACGGTCCCGGATTCTGCTCGATCTGCATCTGTACTATCGCTCCCGACCAGGCGTTGTATAAAAAGATGGCCAATGTTTCAGGATCACACGCGGTTGTAATTTCTCCGGCCGCCTGGCCATCGTGAATACACCCGGCAATAAGTTTCAACCGGGTATGAATCGCTCTTCGCAATGCTTCCCGCATATCATCGCTGGCCGCCGCCAGTTCTGTCCCGAGCTTGCAGATCAGGCAGCCATGCCGGCAGTTGTCGGCTTCATAATATATCCGCGAGACCGTGAAAAACGCCCTCAACCGCGCCAGGGGCGACATCGCCCGGTCACCCAGATACTGCTCCATGCGCGCCGCGGATGTTTCGGCAAAATGATTGATAATAGCGACACCCAGGTCTTCCTTGGACTTGAAATAGTAATAAAACGAGCCTTTGGGCACGCCCGCGGCTGAAAGAATCTGGTTCAATCCGGCCGCATGATAGCCTTTATCAAGCATAGCCGCGGCACCGGTTTCAATCAACAGCTGACGAGTTGTATTTTCCATATATCATCCTAACCATCAATTACATAAAATAATAGTAGACCAGTCGTCTACTACTATACTATATTTAAAACGGTTTGTCAAGAAGCTGGGGTCGGACCACCCTCCAGATAAGCCCGGGAAACAAACCCGGCCTCACCGAGACCGGCTACAGCCAAGCAGACAGATGTCCGGTGTCATGGTTACCAACCACTCAACCTTACCACTTCCCATATTCCAAAGCATGAAAACAAGAAACACCGTTCATCAACAATCTATTTAGGTCATTTAGCCCAAGTTTACAAGTTGTTTTTTTAATGCCTCTCAAAACCAGTATTCATGCTACTTTCGGTTGTTTTAGTGTGTAGTACCTGACACGAGGTGCAGCCACGCGTTCAGGGAGCAATTGGGGTCGGACCGAGCAAACATATTGATGTGGAGATAGATAAGCAGTTATATTGGCAAAAAACAGCTCTTACATTCCCGTTTTCAGTGCTTTTTTGGGAATGTAAGCAGTCAATCTTTATGCTTAGATTCCCGTTTTATAGTGCTTTTCGGGAATGTAAGACACCTTTTAACCCCCTTTTTTATATACAAATTGTTCATTACCAATAGCTTTACTCGGTCCGACCCCCGTTCTATTTGATGATCATTGTCGCTCTCGTTCTCGCAATCGCCATACCACAAACCAATCCAGTTGAAATTTTGAACCACGAAACACACGAAAGACACGAACATAATTTTGGGGACTTAATCTAAGAGACCAGGAAACAAACAACCGGCTTCACCGAGACCGGCTATAACCAGACATGCAGATGTCCGGTGTCATCTGTTACCAACCACCCCACCTCACTAATTCCCATCTTCCAAAGTACGGAAGCTGGCCACACTATTCCTCAACAACCCATTTAGGTCCTTTAGCCCAAGTTTACAAGTTATAATGGGAAAATCAACGTAAAATAATCA
>CAZCLS010000469.1:0-3731 GCA_964499565.1 uncultured bacterium | reverse complement strand
GCCAGTTGTGATTGGGATCGGTCAGGTTGCCGGTGACATGCCATTTGCCGCTCATGTACGTCGCATACCCGGCGGTACGCAGTACTTCAGCTATAGTAACACAACGATTGTTCAAGTCTCCACGATAGCCGTCCAGGTCATCTATAAGATCAACCATGTGACCGACACCGGTCTGATGAGGATGAAGGCCGGTGAGTAGAGACGCGCGCGAAGGGCAGCAGCGCGCGGTATTGTAAAACTGGGTAAAGCGCAGGCCATTCTGTGCTAATCGATCCAGACTAGGCGTCTGCACTTCGCCGCCGTAACAGCCGATATCGGAAAAGCCCATGTCATCATTAAGGATCAGCAGGATATTCGGTCTGGAGGATGTAGCAGCAGTCATTGTTTTGATTGGTTAGTGGTTATGACGTTGAGGTAGTATAGTAAAAAACGGTTGAGAACACTTCCACTTTTCTTAAGTTTAGAAAAAACAGCCTGAAGGCTGGACTCCAACATTCGCATCCACGGGTTGGAGTACACGCTTCAGCGTGCTTTAATGCTCCATTCAGCGGCCTGATGTCAGATATGTCCGACGAGTCCGACGAGTCCGACATGTCCGACACGTCCGACCAAACCCGCATACTCTCTCCTGCCGAACAATCACACACCCTTCTCCCACTCCCCTACTCCCAACTACCACCGGTCCGTCCGGAACGGCGATGCCGGCAGACCTTCCTTGTTCATCAGGTTCGGTTCCGCCATCGGATCCCAGGCAAAACGTACCGCTGCCGGTTTCTTTACGTCAGGACTTGACACGACTACCGTATCACCCTTAATTTCCGCAGCAGCTTTGACAAACTGTTTGTCTTCTCCCGTTATTTCAAACCAGTTCGGCGCCTTGCCGTCACGCGTGGTCAGGCCACTGCCCGCATGATAAAATGAAACGATCGCCTTATCGCCTTCAACCTTCATCGAATCATACAACGGTCCTGAATACACGAGGCCTTCCTTGCCATAATCTTTTGCTAACGCCCATAATGCCAGTCGCGCGCCGACATCGCGTTTGTTGCGCGGATGGATATCTTTCAGATTGCCGATATCATGAACAACTGCCATGCCCGTGTTTGGAATATCAAGTGTTTCGACCTGCTGTTCCCACAAAAGCGGCAGCATGCCGGCAGGATAAAAACCGCCGGGAGCGATCTGGACAAAATAGAACGGGAAATCGCCCTGATTCCATACGCGGCGCCAGCCTTCGATCAAAGCCTTGGATTTTTCATAATAACGATTGTCCTGGTCGCCTACGTTGGCTTCACCCTGGTACCAGATGGCGCCGCGGATTGCGAAAGGAACCAGGGGATGGATCCGGCTGTTATACAAGACGGTCGGCTCGGATGGATGCCCCCCAGAATAGAGCGGATGCCGGGGCCATTCAGGAGCATTGGGCAGAGGCTGATTCATTTTCAAAGCGTTTTTCGCGTTAGCTATCCAGGATTCCACCTCTTTCAGTTTTGACGGCAATTCTTCCCGGTATTTGAGGTGTTCAGCTTCAAGATGTTTAAAAACATCATCTAACTCCGGAACTAATTTAAAACCGACCGCGGGTGTCCACGGTTCAATTCTGGTGCCGCCCCAGGCAGCTTCAATCAAACCAACCGGCACATCTGTTTCTTCCGCAACTTTCTTACCGAAAAAATAACCTACTGCCGAAAACCCGGGAACTGTTTGGGGTGAGCATACATTCCAGGTATCTTTGATATCCAGTTCGGCTTGCGGTGAAGGCGGGGCGTTAACCTTCAATAATCTGATCTGCGGGTTGGTAGCGCCGGGAACAGCTGTAGCACTGGTTTCCTCGCCACCCAGGCCAAACTCCATATTCGACTGGCCGGAGCAAATCCAAACCTCGCCGACCAGGATGTCTTTCAACACGATCGTGTTATTGCCTTTCACGGTCATTTCACGCGGTTCACCCGGTTTCATGGCCGGCAGCGTAACCCGCCATTTACCATCCCTGTTTGCCGTAGCGGTTTTAGATGTCCCGCTTATCGTCACCGTCACCCGTTCTCCCGGCTCGGACCAGCCCCAGACCGGCAGGGCACGGCCCTGCTGCAGGACCATATGATCCCCGAAAACATGCGACAGACTGACATCGGCGAACACTGTTATTGCGCACCAGGTTAAAGCTAGTACAAGTAACATTCTCATTTGCTGTTCTCCTTCGATTATGTTAAGGTATCATTTTGCAGTTGATTTATTGCTTTACCAGGCAAATTCAATCGCGTTCAGAAACGCGCGGGCGATGATCATGTGCCCTATCGGATTGGGATGGACCCGGTCGCCGCACAATGCCTGGGTCGGCCGGTGTTTCAGAAACGCGTCAAACGCGTCTTGAGTATCAACAAAAACAGTATCGTTTGCTTGTGCGATTTTTTTGACTGCGGCGCTGTAGAGATCCATCATCTTCCTCATCGGATCTTCAGGATTACCTTCAATGAAGAACGGCGTTATTAGAATGATGCCTGAAATGCTTCGGCGCGTTTTCCGCACCAGGCCCGTCAACACCTGTTCAAATTCTTCCAGCGATACCTGGCGCTGCTCGAGCTCGTTGTCAAAATGGCGCCAGACGTCATTGATACCGATCATGATCGATACCCAGTCAGGTTTATGAGCAAGTACATCATCTTCCCAGCGGTCTGCCAGGTCGATCACCCGATTGCCGCCGATACCGGTGTTGAGCACACGCACCGGTGTTTCAGGATAGCGCGCGTTCAACAGCGCGTTCACCATGGCGACATAGCCGCTGCCAAGTCCCCAGTTCGCTCTGCCCAGCGGCCGGACTCGCTCACAATCGGTAATCGAGTCTCCAGTCATCAGCAGTGTCTGTTTCGCTTTGAGTATCATAGCTTCTTTCTTTGTTTTACGCGATAGGTATACTACGATTCGCATTGGTTATTTTCATGCAGCGCTACAGGCTGCCATTTCTGCGCTTCAATAGCCCTGGGATTTACACATCCCGGGGCCTGCCTGTTCCCGCCCGCGCAACCGCCTTCCACACTCCCCCCCGCCCCGGCTTCGGAGAAGCCTGGGGCTGCTTGTTGCCTCACAGCTAATTTACTTCCGGCTTAAGTAGCCCCTGAGATTTACACATCCCGGGGCAGAAGACACATGCACATTGATGCCAAACAAACGGATGTGCATTTGTAGCCGGTCTCGGCCTGTCCGGCTTTCGACGGATGAGACCGGTCCGGGGTAAGCGACCCCGGCTACAGTGTTTCCTGCCGATTTCAGACTTCGGAGAAGCTAGGGACTACTCGGGCTTGCAAAATATATCGGCAGTCGCGAGGAGCTGCCTTACTGTTTATCTTCTTATCCTTTTACCGCGCCTAAATTCAAGCCGCGGATGAAATAGCGCTGGGCTACGAAAAATAATAATACGCACGGTATCATTGTAACGATACTGGCTGCCATCAGCAGATGGGCTTTGTCAACCCCGCCGAACTGGGTTTTGAATGAATTCAGCGCTAAAGCCAGGGTACCGTTTTCCGGGCTGTGCAGATAAATCAACGGGCCCATGAAATCTTTCCAGACGCCCAGGAACGTAAAGATGGCGGTAATAATAATCACGGGAGAGCTCATCGGCAGCATGATCCGCCACCAGACACTGAAATGGCCCGCGCCATCTATTTTCGCCGCATCCAGCAGGTCCTGGGGAATCTGCAGAAAAAACTGGCGGAACATGAAAATAAAAAACG
>CAZCLS010000468.1:0-3754 GCA_964499565.1 uncultured bacterium | reverse complement strand
GCGGTCCCATGATTTAACCCGGATGAGTTCCGTGCTCCTGATTTGAGGATAAAGAACTATCTTGCCCTCAGTAACCGTGTTTTTTACCATTTCAATCGCCTTGGGAAATTGATCAAGACTGCCGACCATGTCCAAATATGCTCCGGTGTCAAATTTGTGCTTAGACACCATCTGCAATGCTTCCGCCATATCCGCTGGGGTGCCACCGCTGGAGCCGCAAAGGCGAATTTCATCATAATGGACGCGGAGCGTGTCAAGATCAATGACGTGCTCGCCGCGTTTTAAGCCGCCAAAAAGATTGAGCACGCCTCCCTTGGCAAGCCATTGCTGGCATTCAGTCTGGACTTTGCGGATGCCCACGGCGGCAATAATATCGTCGGCGCCTTTGCCGCAACTGACGGTTTTAATCAGTTCCGGACCATTTTGGGAAAGTTCCGCATGCAGGGTCGTATCCATCCGGCGGGCTTTATCGGAAAGTCTTTCCTTAATCTGTTTGAGCCGTTCCGGAATGATATCCAGCACAATCAAATGGCTTGGCGCAAAACGCAAAGCGGCTTCGGCGTGCATTTGTCCCATCGGGCCGGCGCCGACTATAACGCAGACTCCGCGCGGACGGATGCCGAGCTTTGGCACGCGCGGCGAAACGGGCGTCTCTTGCGAAATATGCAGATGGCGGTCCTGCGCCGAAATTACGCATGACAGCGGTTCACATAGAGCGCCGGCGAAGTAAGGAATATCATCGGAGGGCAGGGGGATGAGACAGTCGGCGGCGATGGTTTCTTCGGTAATAAGCATATATTGGGCAAGATGCCCCGGCAATGAATAGCCGATGGCAACTTTTTCCATCCCTTCCGCATCGCGGTTATAGCGTTCCCGATGATTAATCGGCGCAGAATCCACGGCCGGCGGCGCGGCGGAGAGCGAAGTCGGTCATCAAATACATCATGCTGTTGCCGGCCGATTCAGAGTTATTGGCGAATACTGCTGCATCGGACCAGAGAATGCCCTGCGTGCCAAGTCCCAGCCCCCGGTGGCCATTGGCGCTCTCCATCAGGGCGGCCGCCTGCCATAACTCCGTTGTATAGCCGCCCTTGAATCCGAACGGCGCCAGGAGCGGATTACGCTCAAAATTGCTTTTAACGTGTTTAATTTTGATCATCAAGAATGGGCACTATTGTTTGAAGCAATAATCTGTTCAATCCGTGAACGCAGTCCATTTTCGGAGATAACATCCATGGCATAAGCAATACTAATTCTTTGGCATGGAAAATCAAGAATATTTTCAGACATATTCCCGGACGCCAATCGGCGACGCGTTTTGGCGCCATGTCGGCGCTTTGCGCCAAGCGGCCAGATTGCCAATCTGAAAATAAACCGTGATTACGGTGGACCGGGACCGGCGCCGGCCGGTATTTATGATTTAGTTGCGCTTGCGAATTGAATGTGGTAATTAGGTTAACGAAAGGAATACATCGTGAATACCAACTCGTACCTGCTGATGGATGCCGACTGGATCGCCGGCGCGCGGGAATTGGAGAGAAACGACAATGTTTTTCGCGCTATTGCACAGGAATTAAAACGGCGTTGCGACGAGGTGCTGGACCGGCGCAGTCCCCGTTTTTTTGACGCTGATGATCTTGATTCGTTCTGGTGGCGAACACGCATCGGGACCAAACAGCTGATCGTGGCAACGTGGGACCTGGCCATGGCGGGCGTCTATTTCGGCGAGGAACGATACAGCGGGTTGGCCGCGAAAATGCTGCTCAATCTGGCGGGGAATAACATGGCCGAAAAAGCGCGCGGCACATGTTATAGTTATCTTTTCAAAAATTGGATGCAGCAGCCGCTTGATACCGGGCATGCGGCCGAAAGTTTGGGCATGAGCTTTGATCTGCTCCAGTCGTATCTCAGCCGCGACCAGGTCCAGACGGTGGGGAACTATCTCAAAAAATTCATCGAGGCGGAGGATAAATTTATTGATTCTGATGGCGGCGCGCAACGCCTGAATTTCCAGAACATCCCGATGATCGGCAGGTTTGGGGCCGGTGTGCTGGCAATGGCGCTGGAAAAAGCCGGCTTGCTTGAGGCGCGCAAGCATGTTGAAACGGCGCGTTTTGCGGCTTTGCAATATCTGGAGCAGGGGGGGCACGAGGAAGGCATCCTTCCGGAAGGTCCCATGTACGGTTGTGCCTGTCTCAAACACATTGCCGTGCTGGGAACCATTCTCAAGCGCCGCGGCGATGCCGCCATCTGGGAATCCTCCGCCTGGGACCGGATTGTGGAAGCTTATGCTTCGCAGATTATTCCTGGCGAAGGGATGCCGAATCCGTGGAACGATTGTTACCCGCCCAGGATCACATCCTGGCTGCTGGATGCCGCGCGCCAACGGCGCAACGGTTTGGCATTCTGGCTGTGGAAAACAATGGTCCGGCCGCTCGGCGATGCGCGCTGGGATGCGCCTGTGCCGTGGAACGACATCCGCGCGCCGTGGTGGAACGCGTTGCTGCCGCATGCCCTGATCAGTTATGATCCTTCCGTCAAGCCGTGTTCACCGGCCGAAAGCAACCTGCCATTGCGCCGGCATTTCGTCAATCGCGGCATTTATGACGATCGGACAGGCTGGGGCGAGGATGATTGGTATCTGACCATGACATGCCTCCCGGACGCGCGCTGGCGAAATCGCCGGGGCGGGCTGCACAACCAGGCCGATCGCGGGCATTTCAGCCTCTATGCGCTGGGCGAGCAGTTGGCCATTGATAATGGCTATGGCAATGAGGTCCTTTCCGGCTCAACCGAGGTCATTCGCTTCGGCGCCACCGGCGAGGCTCACAATGTCCCGGAGATCAACGGCGAAATGCAGCAACGTTGTCTATATGCGCAGGGTTTCCGCGAGCTGTTGACGGATGGCTGGGCGCGGCTCGCACGGATGGAATTTGCCGAATGTTACAGCAACTGCGCGCGCGCCTCCCGGACGGTTGTCCTTGTGCCGGATAACAACGGATGTCCACTCTACGTCGCTGTTTACGATTGTGTCATCCCGCGGGTTGCAACGTCAATGACTTTCGGACTGCTTCTTCATACGCATGAGAAAAATGAAATTCACATCATTGACCGGGAAACCGCCGACCTGGTGGGTGGTTGCAAGGGCAACCGGTGCAGGGTGGTTATGTCGGCGATCCGGCCGGGTCGTCTTACGCTGGACAGATTTCTCGGCCATCCACGTCTGCGCTACCAGAACCAGGGCGCGTCCTTGTATGCGATCACGCTGCTGGCGCCTTATCTTAAGGAAGAGGAAGCGCCGGTATTTGAAAGAAGTCCGTCTGATAATGATGCCGGTTTGGCGATACGCCTGCGTTTCAGGGGCGTAACTGATGCGTTAATCCTCTGCAGCGAGGGGCAAGTTGCGGCGTTTGGCTATGAATCGGATGCCAGCCTGGCCATTGTGCGGGAACAGCCGGCTGGTTGCGCCATGGTTCTGGAGGGAACTTGTCTGAAAAAAGACGGGCAAGTTATTTTTTCGGGCGATAAGCGGATTACATTCTGCGGCCAGCCGGGATAAAAAGGACATGGCAAGGTATTGTCAGACGTAATCAAATGCAAAAACATTTCCGTCTTCTTCGCGGCGTGGCGGCGGCTGGATACCTGAGTATGATAGATTGTCTATACTTTCTTTTGTGTTACAAAGTCGGCTTCGGCTTGGCGGTCCCATGATTTAACCCGGATGAGTTCCGTGCTCCTGATTTGAGGATAAAGA
>CAZCLS010000467.1:0-3761 GCA_964499565.1 uncultured bacterium | reverse complement strand
AAACAGGGATTAGGATATCAATGAGCCTGATAGCAGTCAGAGATGTATCGGTATCCTATGGAAGCGCACCGGTTCTGCAGAACATCAGTTTCGAAGTAGAGCGTGGTGATTACATAGGCATAGCCGGCCCGAACGGATCCGGGAAAAGCACATTGATAAAAACACTGCTGGGATTATTGACACCTGTAAACGGAAGTGTTGAACTATTCGGCGAGCCATTAGAGCACTTTAACACCTGGGGCAGGATTGGCTACCTGCCGCAACGACTGGAAGGTACCCGGCACGCGTTTCCCGCTACGGTAGAGGAAATAGTAACAACCGGCTTACTGGCTGGAAAAACATTTCCTAAACGGCTGGACAGTACAGACCGGCGCGCGGTGGAAACAATTCTTGGGCAACTCGAAATCATACCGTTGCGCAAGCATTTTATCGGCAAATTATCGGGTGGGCAATTACAGCGGGTTTTACTGGCGCGGGCATTGGTGCACAAGCCGGATGTTCTGATACTGGATGAACCGACGGTAGCGCTGGACCCGGCAACCCGGGACACATTTTATGAAATACTGCGAGAGATGAACAAAACCCGGGCAGTTACCATACTGCTGGTAACGCACGACACGCCGACGATCGGTGAATTTGCGACAAAACTGATATATCTTGACCGGCAGCTGATTTTTTTCGGCACATTCGGAGAATTTTGTGAATCGGCGAACATGACAGAATATTTCGGAGCACAAGCCCAGCATGTAATCTGTCACCGCCATCCCGGAGAATAACCTGGCATGACACTCATACATGAGATCCTGCAATACACATTCCTGCAGCGGGCACTGCTGGCGGGCACGTTTATCGCTTTGAGCTGCGCGTTGTTAGGTGTTTTTCTGGTATTACGGCGGATGGCCCTGATCGGCGACGGGCTGGCGCATGCCAGCCTGGCGGCGCTTGCTCTGGGCCTGTTGCTGAACATGGCGCCCTTGCTGGTTTCTCTGCCGCTGGTTATGCTGGCGGCATTAGGGATCATGAAACTGGTTGAACGAGATATGATCTACGGTGACGCGGCGATCGGATTGATAGCATCGACCGGCATCGCCTTGGGAGTTTTGATAGCGAGTATCGCGGGGGGGTTCAACGTTGATTTGTTCAGTTATCTATTTGGCAGTATCCTGGCGGTTTCGGGTCTGGAAGTCATTTTAGCGATCGGATTATCGTTATTCGTGATAGTGATGATCCGCTTGTTTTACTACGACCTGTTCATCTGCACATTTGATGAAGAAGCAGCGAGGGTCTCCGGCATAAAGGTACATTTGATCAACAAGATTCTTATATTGCTGACAGCGATGACAATAGTACTGGGAATAAAAGTGGTAGGCACGATGCTTGTATCCAGCCTGATAGTATTTCCACCTATAACAGCGCTTCAGATTGCGCGCGGCTTCAAGGCGGCACTACTATTAGCGGCGCTCATAGCGGTGGTTTCGGTAACGGGAGGCATACTGGTATCAATCCTGACTGATTTGCCCACGGGAGCGACAATAGTATTACTCAACGGAATAGTGTTTTGCGTTGCATATATATTCAAACGGGTATAACGCCGTAAGACCGGCAGGCAAAAAAAAGAGCAGCGGGCAGCTGCTCTTTTTTTATATATCCATGAACGGGAATACCTCAATCCAGGAGGCGTCCCCATTGGTCGGCGGAAACGCGTGACGTGGACAATTTACCATTTCTGTCAGCATTGATAAAATCAATCTGACCGCTGGCGAAAAGGACTACCGCTCCGCGCGGGTCGATAGATTTGATACCGCGGTCATTGACATTAGCCCTGAGGCTGCCACTGCTGACGCCCTGGTCGGAGAGCAGGGGTGGATTATCAGGATCGTCGGGTATACAGGTAGAATTATAGGCAACGCCGATACTGTTTTTGTTAAATTCTTCCGGTCCGGGATTGCTGCTAAAAGGGGCAAGCGCGGCGCCCGGGGGCTGCAGGATAACCAGGTTTCCTTTCTCGAGCAGTCCGGTAGAGTAGAGCGGATACAGGTCCTTGACACCGCCGCCTTTTTCATAGCGGGTGGCGGGCGGCTGGGTTGTTGGAAATGAATTCCAGTCATTAGCATACATCATCATAAGAATGTGCAGCTGTTTCATATTATCATTTCGTTTAACCCGGTTGACGATTTGGCGCACTTTGGGGAACACGCCGATACTCAGACCAGCCAGCACACCGATAATACTGATAACAACCAGCAGCTCAATAAGGGTAAAGCCCTGTTTACGACGCGTAGTATTTTTCATTGCAACTCCTCTTAGCTCATGAATTTAGAATAAAAAGCACATGAATCCAACATCATTATTATAACTAAAACAGCGGGAAAAATCAAATCAGCGCAGAAAATCACTTTTCAGCTGGTCGGTTTTAATTTTCAATTCAATATTTTTCATTTTTTTAATCCGGATATTCTGCTGTTTGACAGCCGTGTCAAAATGAACATAGGGTTTGATATTATCAATCGGAACAAGCAGGTCGAAATCGGCATCGGTAACCGAGAGGGAATTAAGCCATTCAAGGTCAGTCGTATTGCCACTGGCCCGGGCACTGAAATCTTGCGCGTGCAGGTACAGAGTACCGGGAAGAATCAGTCCGTCTTTAAGAGTAAATGTCCCTTTTGCGCTCAACCGGCCGGAAGAAATCGCCAGCATGTCAACGTAAGGAGTATAGGTGCGGGCAAAGGAGATACAGGGAAGGATGGCAATATCGTTAAGCTCGAAAATCAGAGAGATATTGGTTTTGCCGGAGCTGATATCAAACGAGCCGGACACGGTGAACCATGAGCCGGTGCCGTCGCCGACATAGCTGCGGGCGGAAAAGGACACTGGCTGGGCATAAACTTTAGGCCGGGAAGAAAGTTCCCGGCACACAGCGGTCAGCCCATGCAGAAACAATGATGTATCTTTCGAGCTGGAATGCAGCAGCAGGGAGCAGCCGGTCAGGTTAAGGGCGTGGACAATCAGGTCGGGATAGGATTGCGGCACGGCAAGAGCGAAGCCGGAATCGCGCCGGGGAGGAGAATGAGCGGCATTGTTTTTTTCGCGTGCGGGCTCGAGCGGGGCCACATCGTCAGGTCCGGTCTGTTCCTGGCGGGGGTCGGTCAGGAGCGAGACGGGATTGACGCGGTCGGCGGCCCAGGTGGTTAAGCGTTTAACTTTGAGAGAGGTTGGTTCCATATCAACGACGGCGCGCGCGGCGGGAGAGAGGATATCGAAGCGGCCGTTTTTGAGTTGGTACATAGTGGCAAAGACATTAGAGGCATCGACATAGGAGAGAGCGACCCGTTTTTCAAAGAAGGCGGCTGGTTCGGCCTGAAGGTCGATGATACCGGCCGTAAAAAGGTTGCGGGCTTTATTTTCCGGGTCAGATATAGACAGTTCTTCAAGCCTGATATGGGAATGAGAGACATCCAGCTGCAGCGTACCGAGATTAACAGGAGTGGAAAAAGTCCGGGAAGCCAGGTATTCAAAATTACGGTGGACTGTGGGATTATCGGAAAAGCTGATGAGGACAAAACCGATTAAAAGGATCAGCAGTGCGGCGCAAACCGCGGGCCAGCGAATGATTTTCACGAAGCAACTCCTCTTGTTTTCAAATATGTTCGATAGATGGCGGGTAGCAATACGGTCGCGATACTCATGAGCAGCACACTAAAAAGCAAGGCGACAGCCGCGCTGCCAATGACAATGGCCTGGTTGATGTCAAGGCAGCAGAC
>CAZCLS010000466.1:1425-3798 GCA_964499565.1 uncultured bacterium | reverse complement strand
AGGTCGCGCACTAATTCATCCGGGCTGAGGCGTGACTGGCCCGGCATGGCAGCAATCGGGTCGCGCCGTCCGGTTCCTTCCAGAACAAACACGGGCCAGATAAATTTTTCGGGGCCGGGCATGCTGATATCAAACATTTTGCGGAGAGATTCCGTTTGCCGTAATCGTCTCAATCTCATCTGAGGAAAAACACTCATAGTTGTTGTCGCCTGTTCGGTTATTCATTCATCAAATCCCGGTTGACGTACCAGGCAGCCAGAGCGTGGATCGCTCCGTCAACCGTAGCATCGGGACTGATAACATCAGCTTTGATTTCATTTTTCTCAAGTATCGCAGCCGTCATGGTTCCAATAGCCAGGACATTGCTTTCTTCCAGAGCCGAACTGCCCCATTGATCCAGGAACGATTCCGCGGCGGAACCACTGGCAAAAAACACAGCGTCAAACGCCGGCAATTTTTCATATCGAACGGGTTGATTAGTATAGATGATGACATCATCAACTACTATCCCTCGTTTCCGGAAAAATTCAGCTACCCGTGTACCCGCGTTGGCAGAGCGAAGCCGTGCTATTTTCTGTCCTTTTTTTAATGTATGTTGACCGCACTCACACAATCCTTCCGTACTGAAATCCGATTCGGGCTGCAGATCGGGATAGATACCGTGACGTGTAAATTCCGCGGCCGTGCCGGAGCCGCATACCATCAATTTCGGCAGAGAGCGAAGGTCGATGCTTTTTTGTTCGATCGCATCCATAAATATGCGTGCCGAGGAAGGCGAGGTACATAAAACCCAGTCATAAATCTGCAGGTTGTCAAGCATTTCGAGCAAATCCGGTTCCGGGAGCAAATCAATCAGAGGAAATGGCACCGGCACACCGCCGCAGTCGCGCACTATCTGACCGGCTTTGGCCTGCAAAGCCCGGCTGCACGTAAGCAGAATACGGCGACCGCTCAAAGCGCTCCATTCATGATGATACCCGAACCGGGTAATATCACCGACAAGCAATAACCCGGGAGGCAAGCTGTATTCAGGATCAGATTCAGCATTCTTCCTGCTCTGGAGATACTTCGTTAAACAAACACCGATATTTCCCAGCTCGCAGCGCAGGATGTATTCATCAGATGAACCGGCATCAAACACGACGGCAGCCGGGGTATCCGCCGTCATGCCGTCTTGCATAAGTTCCGCTGCAATTTCAGCCGTTCTGGCCACCGACATGAAAAAGACAATCGGCAGAGATCCGCGGACTTCGGCTGTCACTGTCGCGTTATCTCCGCCCTGGAGCCGGGAAGTCATAACACAGAAGCCCTGAGATACTCCCCTGCGTGTCAACAGCATACCGGAACCGGTAGTAGCACTGACTAAACTGCTGATGCCGGGCAGCACACGATACGGCAGCTGCAGAGAGTCGAGCATATCAATTTCTTCCGCTAAGCGGCCGAAGATGCCCGGATCACCGCCTTTCAATCGCACGACGGCATACCCTTTGCGGATAGAATCCGCAATCAGTTGATTGATGTCAATTTGATCAGTTGAATGCGCTCCGGCCCGTTTACCGACATAGCGGCGGGAGGCATGCGCGGGCAGATATTCAAGCAGGAGAGGATCGATAAGTGAATCATACAGGCAGACATCACAATGACGCAAAGCGGAAACGACATCCATACTGCACATGCCGGCAGAACCGGCTCCTGCCCCGGCGAACACAGCGCAATGAACAAACAGAGAGCGCAGGCGCAGAAAAAACGGATTACCGGTTTTGAACGTCACTGCTAACACGCCCTGGCCTTCCGGTGCTTCAAGGGTGTCAAGCGGAATCCACTCGCTGATCCGATTCTGCAACCCTAACCGGTTCAGCGCAGCTCCAGCCATGATAATACAATCATACTCACCGGCATCCAGCTGAGCGAGTCGGGATTCGATACCTCCGCGAATATTTTTAAGGCGGGCGGCAGAAAAGCGTTGCAGGCAATAGCGTTCACGGCGATCGCTGCTGACACCGACAACCGGTTTGACAGGCAGATCCTTCATGCCCAGACCTTTGGGCAGAACGATAGCATCGCGGGCATCTTCCTTCCAGGGCAGCCAGACCCAGTCCAGACCGGCCGGTACGGGCTCGGGTATATCTTTGGCGCTGTGGATAGCACAATCAATCTCCCCGTTCAAAACAGCCTGGTCCAGGTCGCGGGTAAAAAAGTCCGCCGCACTGGTTCGTAAATCCTGCGTCCGGTCACGGTCGCCGGGAGAAGAAAGCGGGAGTAATTCGTAGAGAAAACCGGGAATTGATTCGCGGATATGTTCAAGAGCGGATCGGGCCTGACACAGGGAAAGGTTACTCGCCCTGGCTCCAACCTTGAAATTGTGCGATAATT
>CAZCLS010000466.1:0-1325 GCA_964499565.1 uncultured bacterium | reverse complement strand
TGACACAGGGAAAGGTTACTCGCCCTGGCTCCAACCTTGAAATTGTGCGATAATTTTTTCATATTTTGTTGTATGATCCGCAACGGTCTGTTCGGCTATTTCATGTATCTTCTGCATATCAACCGCTTCGTGCCGGAACCAGCGTTTCAAATCATCCAGGTCTATGATAGATAATCCGGAAGATACTTCGTCCAACTCCGGCTCGACATTACGGGGCATAGCCAAGTCAAAGATTAATGTTTGATGTTCCTGGTCGAAAAAAGGCGCGTGTCCGCGATGCAGAACAAAACCGGGACTGGCCGTAGCGCAGATAACTATACCGCATTCGGATAAATGCTCGCGCAGCCCGTTAAACGAATAGCAGCGCACACGTGATTGCCATTCAGCCGGAATGTGCGGTTTATTGATATGATAACACCAGTCACACTCTTTAAACCTATCCAGGCTTCTCCGTACCAGACCGTCCCCCATCACTCCCGAACCAATTACCAGTGCACGCCGGTTATCGGAGTCGGAAGAATGAGCATCCAGGTATTCCATGCACAAGTCTTCTATTTCAAGTGGTTTCAGGAGAGTGCTGGTAGCGTGTCGAATGTCTTTTGATATATGCAGAGCGGCGGCGATCCAGTCCTGCATCATCGCACCGGCCCAGCCCCGGTCCAAGGCCTGGTTGAACGCGTCTTTAACCTGGGCGACAATATTATTTTCGCCGGGGGTTTGAGAATACAGACCGGACGTGACTAAGGCTAAATGAGCAAACGCGTCGGAACCCCGCTTCAGATAAAACTGGTCATCCTGCAGATGATCGAAGGATAAAATTCGTTTCAATACATCATCGGTTTCAGTTTTATGAGAAACCACCGCGATAATTTCAAACCGGTTACAGGTGTTCAGCAGCATGAATTCGTGGACACCCCAGATCAACGCTATCATTTCACCTGCGTGCCGCAAGCGGTTACCTACCAGGTGATACGGTTCGCGCTGGTCTATGTGGAGGAATTGATGACTGGTACCTAATATAAACAATTCGGCGCTGCCCACCATTTCGACATGTTTTTCCAGATTGGATTTCACCAGGCGCGAGCGGCGGCAGGACCGGCCGCCGGTAGATACCGAAACAGTCAATCCGTCTTTGCGCACGGTAGCCGGAGACACGAAATTGCCGGCATGCCAGTTACCGTCCACGGCACAGCTTAAGATTCCCTTCTGACGGCACTGTTCCAGAACGACTTTGTTTACTGCCGGGTCATTCGTAGCGGCAATGACAATGAACTTTCCTTCTATGTCTTCACGTTCGAATAAACGGGGAATATGCTGAATGCTAT
>CAZCLS010000465.1:0-3802 GCA_964499565.1 uncultured bacterium | reverse complement strand
TTCCTGCCCGAAGATGTTGCCGTGTCGCGTGACGCTCCCAGGCAACGGCTAACTATTCTTACTCATGCCGGTGAAGCGGCGTTTTATCATGACGGTCAATTGATTGGCTCGATCGATGAGCGTGAACGTGCCGAAGAACTATCCGGCTATGCCGGGTTAGCCATGCCCGATTCCCGGAACACACTGATAATCGGCTTTCCCTATAACGGCTTGCTCTATCAGCTCGCTCATCACACCAAAACTATTACTGTCCTCGATACCGAAAAACAGTCATTATCTCTGATAGCTCCCTATCTTCTGCCACATGACAGAATTATGCTTACCTCTGCAAAGGTGCGGATACTGCCGCTTGACTACCGTCAGTATGTCTCTGAACAGGCAACGATGCCGACCGGGTCTTTTGATTGTATTATCCAGGATGTCGGCATTCCCTTTTCTTACGCGGCGGTCCGGCTCTTTTCACATGAATGGTTTTCACTGCTTTCTCGCTGCCTGACAACGAATGGTGTATGCATGATCGTACTCCCCGGCAGCGCCGGCTTTGTACCGGATGACCTGGCACGAATTCTGGCCAGAATGTATATCACCCTTCAGACCGTATTTCCGTATGTCACGTTAATTCCAGCATCCGACACGTTGCTTATCGCTTCCAGGCAACCCGTTCCCCCGCAGGATGAGAGCGTGTGGCTTTCACGTTTGCATTCATTGCAGCGGTCGCAAGGTTGGTTTAACAAAGCATTGTTGTCAGACAATCTGAATCCATTCAGAATCCAGCACTATAATCAGGCCTGCCTGCATTTCATGAACAGCAAACCTGATTCGGATAGAGTGCCCCGCTCGTACGGCGATGCGATGCGCTATTCGGAAACCCGTTTCACGTACGGCTTGAGCAGCATGCTCGCGCGTCTGTATGATCATGCTAAAGGTCTGATGATAATTCTGGCGGGATTAGCGGCTGTTCTTGCCGCCGGCGCGGCAGGAGCGGCCGCGGCGGGATGGTCGAGAATAAGGATGCTGATTGTCATGAGCCTTTGCTCAGCGGCCGGCTTGATTGCTGAAATGACCGTTGTGATTCAGGTTGTTCTCCAGCAGGGCAGTGTTACGTACAGTATTGGATTATTGTTTGCGATGTTCATTCTCGGGTTAGCCTCGGCCGCCTGGCTTGTTCAGCGCTTTTGCCTTCACCGCTATGTCTGGCTTCTTCCCATTGTAATGATTGTTTTAGGTTGCGCACTATGCATCTCCGTCATGCTTCCCTGGCCTTTACAGCCCATGCTGGTTCTGGGCTACGCAACACTGCTGAACGGAATAAACGGGTTATGCGTCGGCGCCTGCTTCGCCGTGCTGGCTCAGCGTACCGCCCACATGCGCGGTGCAGGAATTGTTCTGTATGCCGCCGACCTGGCAGGCGCCTGCCTGGGAGGTATTCTGTTCAGCATCATTGTTCCCCCGGTGTTGGGTTTCACTTTTCTCGCAGTGCTGGTATCATTGACATTACTGGCATTGATACCAGCCGCACGATGACGCAAACGAACCTTGCCGCTAAACGACTAAACCGATTACCCATCTACCATTATCCATTATCCATTATCCATTATCCATTATCCATCATCCATCATCCATCATCCATTACCCATTTCCCATCATCCATCAACCATTATTTCTCCTGGTCCAGATGCAGGTGCAAAATGCGCCGGACTTCTTCAATCGCTAATGGTTTGGTCTGGGCGTCATGGCCCGATTTGACGATTTTTTCCGATGCCGCGCCATCAAGATGAGAGCTCCAGTACGGCACGACGCCATCCGTACCGCCGGGAGTATCAGCCTTTCTTCTATTGCCAATAATCGAATGATAGGTAACGTTGGAAGAAATCGGAATATCTACACTGACAGTCAGCGTGGGATTTTCCGGTGACAGGCTGTCGATGCCGGTTGGTAAGCGGGCCGTCATCAATTTCGTTACTCTTTCTTCCTCGGTTTCATTCGTGGCAATCTCCTGAATAGTGTCTGATAAATCAGAAACAAGATCACCTGGCAACCGGATTGTTCGAGCGCCTAACCGGCCGATAAAACTGTCTGCAAGTGTTGCCCCGCGATGCGGTGTTGAGATAAACACAACCCGTTTGACAAACGGCAGCGCGTCAAAGAAGAAGATACTGGTGAGAAATTTCTTTTTCTCCGTGTCTAATTGTAAATTCTCTATCGGCTCGGACGAAATCAATGACCAGAAGGATGTGCCGCTGGGCTGTACCATAAATTTAGTCAGTAATCCTCCCATGCTATGGCTGACCAGCACCATCCGATTGAAGGCCGGATTAGTATGATATGGGTCATAGGTCTCCTGAATTTCAAGCAGCGCTTCGCGCAGGTTCGCCGCGGAATACATAACCGGATTCCCGGTCGGATACATGAAGAACCAGAACTGATAGTGATCACGGATACGCGGATCGCCGAACAAACTGTTCAACATAGGCAGCCAGGTCCGCGGACTTGACATCAGGCCGTGAATGAACACCAATGGAATTTTATCCGGATCGTATGGCTGCAGCATATACAACCCTTGTTTATCGCGCCATGAATCAACATCCAGCATGCCTTTGAATCCTCCCGGATTCGGCGTCATCTGAACCATGCAGGCTAACGGCTTCGTATAATCGGCTTCCAGCGGTACCGTCTCGGTCCCGACTGTTATGCGGGATGTTCTGATCGGATTATACAGTTCCAGTGTTCCCACGCATCGGATATCAGTGTTCGTCTCCGTCACCAGCGGCCGAGACAGACGCAGAAATATGGTTACCGGATATGTCTGGGTAATTTTCGGCAGGTATTTTTCGTTCTCACCCTCATCAACAGTATTCGTTGCGGGCCGCACCGCGATTACCGGTACACCCAGTCCATACGATGCATAGTGTTCATCCAGGCCTTTAACTTCGTATTCATAGGCAACATAAAACGTGGAAAATTTCTGCGGATCCCAGATCAGTTCCGATTTCGTATCCTCCAGTTTCATTCTGCCCTCGAGTAACGGGAGTGAATTGGCTCCGCGGAACCGGCGTTTGTTATCCCGGTAATTTATCAGCACAGCCGCCAGGCTGCGATTGTAAAATTCACACGCCAGGCGCGAATGCGGATGAAACACACTAGGCAGTGGACCGAGTTGTTCATTAAACAGATAGGCATAGGAATAAGCCGCGCATGACAAATACAGTTTCGCCGCTTCCGGCGACTGCAGCTTGCGCTTCTCTGCTTCCAGATAACTCAATTCTATCAGCACAAATAATAAATCCCGGGTCGGTTGTGTGCGTAATTCCGCGTCAAGCTGCTTTAAAAGCGCCAGTGAATTATCCTCCCACGCCTTTTTAAGACCGTATTGATTGAGATACAGCATCGTCCGTTCACTCGGCATCTTCGCGATCAGTGAGTTGCGGTTCATCCGCTTGAATTGCTCGCGCAGTCCGACCCGGCTGATACCAATACGGCTCGCGCACCCTGACAGCAGCACAGCCAGGCCCAGCCCTACGATAATAAACGTGTATTGACTGATCATATTTGTAACAGCAATACCGCCTGAAAAAGGTTTCATTTTTCTTTGCTTTACCGCACCTGCTGCTTCAGTTTTCACTACGATCTCCTCGGGTATATTTATAAGTGCCAACAAATATATTGAACATTATAACATTTTATAAATAATATGCTAAAATTCTTTCCATGCTTTGGGACTTAAAGTAGCCCCTGGGGTCTACGACTCCGGGGCGGAAGATGCATACACTTCACCAGCGTTCATCCGCAGCACAACATCGTT
>CAZCLS010000464.1:0-3815 GCA_964499565.1 uncultured bacterium | reverse complement strand
TCGATAGCGCGCCCGGCTTTCGAGAGATTCATATCAAGCCGCTTGTGCCGGAAGGCCTGAACTATGCAAAAGCTTCCATCTTGACAGTCAGAGGTGTTGTGGCCTCAGAATGGAAACGGGACGGCAAAGCGCTTATTCTTAACGTGACTCTGCCGGTCAACAGCGCGGGCACCGTGAGCATTCCGAAGACGGGTTTGAAGAATATCACGATTATCGAGAGCGGAAAGCAGGTCTGGACTAACGGAATATTCACCGGGGGCAGCGAGGGTATCGTCTCGGCGGCCGATACAGGCGACCATATAACATTCAATGTTGGTTCGGGAACGTATAATTTCGGGATGAAAGGCGACAAATAAGACTGCATGTAAAAAAGTGGGACCGGTATGAAGATCTTGTCCAATACGGTCTGCTGAAACATGAGTGGCAGGAATACTGAATTGATTTGTTGTAATTTTGCCTGATAGTGTATAATAGAAATTCTAACAAACGACACAGAGGAGACAGTACCGTATGCAAAAAAGCACAATCATATCCCGCGCGTGTGCAATGACAATTATTGCAGCATGTTTTTCATTACTCCTTTATGCAAGCGACATGTATGCAGCCAAAGCTAAGAATGAAAAGGTTTATGTAGTGAAACATTTTTCGAAATTGCGGAAAAATTTCGGAAAAAGCAACACAGACAAACCTGAAATATTGTCAGGACCAACTATGGTGCAGATGCTGAACGACCAATCGTCCGGTAAAGTCTGGCAAGTAAAGTTGGGAGAAACGACCTTCAAAGTAACTATTCAGGACAAGACCGGCATGAGCGTGGAAGAGTGTCTGGAGCGCCTGGAACGGGTGCCGAAACCATACCGGAAGCTGTTTGAAATAGTATCAGAAGACAACAAAGCCGGTATGGCATTTTACGCCGAGTTGGGCGGCGCGGCCGCGCACGGTTCGCAGAACTATCTGAACATGGTGCCGCGCGCAGATGCGTTTGTGATCGTGCATGAAGCCGGGCATATTCTGGAGCAACGAATTACATCATCAAATCCCAAGACTCTGGAGGAATGGAAGAAAGCGATTGAAAAGGACAAAGTATCCATATCGCGCTACGGCGACCAGGTAGCGCATGAAGACCTGGCGGAATTCGCGCTGGTATATGCTTTATGTTTAGACTCGGGCAAGAAGGAACTGGCGGAGCTCAAGAAACTGTCACCGCGCCGGTACGCGTTATGGGAAACGATACTGACGACAGCGAAAGCGGCACCTTTGGTAGCGGAACAGAGTGCGGAAGCGAAATCCTCTTGCTCAAAGCAGGATTGCTCGAGCAATCCGGAGGTGGGAAAGGCCGAAGCAACCGCGCCGGAGAAGGAATAGGCCTGAAAATCGCTTGCAGAACTCCAGTAGTAGTATCGGCAGGAGTTTGTTTATTCTCGTGTACGACGCGTAAGAACGCGCGTATCGCAGCAGATAGCGAACAGTGGAACTGTGATAAGGCAAAAGAATCACTAATAAAGAAGAGAGCAAACCGGCGTGGTCGACTTTGGGGTATATTCGCATATGGGCATTTGATGCCGAAACACAACAGCAGCGGGCTTTTTCAACGTGTTTGTGAGAATAGGAGGTTGAATGGACGGATTACTTAGGAAAACAGCTGTTTCAGCTATAGGTGCCGCGGTGGCGTACCTGGTTTTATTCTGGTTGTGTGACCGGGCTGTTGCGGTATGGTTTCATACCACCTGGTCAGGAACATGGCTTTTTCAGGCGGGAACATATATCTCATATCTGGCTGACGGTCCAAGTATCAGATTCGCAATAGCGATTGGTTTTGTCGTAATACTGGTCGGAGACAACGGGCTGCACCACCGCTGGGCGCGAACGCTGCTGTATATATGTCTGAGTGCGGCGATAGCCATGGTTATTGCAGACGGTTTGAAGGTTTTTTTAGGACGCTATCGGCCGGTGATGCTGTTTGAGCATAACCTGTACGGTCTGCATTTCTTTTCATCGGAATGGGCCATGAATTCAACGCCGTCAGGGCATACGGTACGGGCGTTTTCGCTGCTCACGGCAGCATCATTGCTGTACCGTCGTATGACAATAGTGTTTTTCAGTATAGCAGTGTTGATAGGCGCAAGCCGGGTGGTCGTAACGGCGCATTACCCCAGCGATGTGTTGTTTGGCGCATTCATCGGCATCGTCACGGCAGTATGGGTGCATAAGCACTTTTTTCAGATCAAGACTGGTAACCAACGGTAAAAGGCGGCGAATAGCGTCATGAACAACTGTCATCTTCCAAAGGAGACTATCCTCCCGGGAAGCATCGTATATCTCCGAATGCCGCGAGCCGGTGAATTAACCTTCATTTGTGATCTCTGGACTGATCCCGCGACAATGAAGGCGGTAGGCGGTCCTGTCATTATGTCAGATGCACACGCGGAGCAGTGGTTTATCCGCATGGTTGATCCGGGAAGTCCAGCCAACTGCTACTGCCTGATTTTTACCAGAGATGATATTCCTGTGGGAGAGATCAGTTTTCATCGTTGGGATGCAGGAACCCGGTCTGCCGATCTCAATGTGAAAATATTGGCGATACACCGCGGAAACGGATTCGGGAAAGATGCTCTGCTGACGTTTCTATCCTTCTTTTTCGATACTGTCGGCGGATGCCTGATGCGTGATGATGTAGCACTGGACAACGCAGGCGGGCAACACCTTCTGATGTCACTCGGTTTTGAACAGGATAAAAGAGCTACCGATGTATGCAGGTTGGTGCTGGCGGCTGTCAAATATAAAAAATATCAAGCTCAGAAACTTTCATGAGTGCAGACGATATATTTGAACCGATGACTGATGAGTCCCTATTGTGTCTGTGTCTGTACAACGGTCCGCTTTTTCACATCAACACAGTCCAGTAACCTTTTAACAGTAGCATTCTCCGAGAACACTATAGCAGGCGAAACATACTACTCGTGTGTAAATGTTTCCGCGTGTATGGGCTGTACAATTATAACAAGCTTCAATAAGCCAATCGTTTGGATGCTGCGATTTTACGCAAAGTTGTGTGCAGCATGAACAAGAACGGGCATAAAAAACCCGAAAACGGGGAGTGTGTGCTAAAAAATTAGCAGAAGCACTTGACAAACCAAGGCGATAGTGCTAAATTATTAGCACTATGGCGTATGCTGGTTACGAAAAGATGCCTGGGTCAAACGGAGTTGATGAGTCGGGTAAGCAGGAATGAATGAACCGAACAGACGGATCAGGCGGATCGGAAAGGAACGTTTATGGTGAAGCAAGATATAGTTGGAACTAATGAAAATTGCCTGGAGACGGAACAATGAAAAAAGACTGGTACACAACACTCAGCCGGCGGGAACGGCAGATTATGGATATAGTCTATCAACACGGCAGTGTTTCAGTTGGGGAAGTCATTGAGGAGATGCATGACGCGCCCACGTATTCGTCGGTACGGGCGCTTATGAATATTTTAAAAGACAAGGGTCATTTAAAGACGAAAAAGAAGGGAGCTCGCTACCAGTATCTGCCGACGCGGACCCGCAAAGAAGCCGCCCGCCCGGCGTTAAAGAGGGTAATGGAAACATTTTTTGACAACTCGGTGGAAAAAACCGTCGCGGCGCTTTTACGAACGGCGGATGCAGATTTATCTGAACAGGAACTTGAACGGCTGTCGGAACTGATTAACAAGGCAAAGAACCAGGGATAGGATCATGAATACTATTCTTTATTATCTGCGCGAATACAGCGCGGCAACCGGTCCGCAAGAACTGCTGCTGGACATGGCGGTAAAAGGAACGGCGATACTG
>CAZCLS010000463.1:0-3818 GCA_964499565.1 uncultured bacterium | reverse complement strand
ACAATAATAACTATGATTACCGCGGCGACACTGCCAATACTAATTATATTTATGTAGACCATTGCACGTTTGTTGAGGGATTATGCCCGAGCGGAGCGGTTCAGGCCCTTAATCTGCGGGTGGAAAGTGATCAGATCGGACCATCGGTTATCATACACAACAGTATCATAGCCGAGTATCCCTGGAACCAGCATCCGGGCGCGGCGTCCGGGCAGGGGCTGGTGGCCGCGGCTATCGGATCATTGAACAACTTGTACTTTACTGTTTTGTCACAATCCAACCAATTCTGGTCCTGCGGCGTACCGGCACCGGAAGGTGTGGATTTTGTAAACGAATTTGTCATCCAGGAAGATATCGAAATACCGTTTACGGATTACACCAATGAACAGCCGGTGTTCGTGACAGCGGGAGGCCTGCCGTACTCAACCGATATCGAAACGGAATTCGGCACACGCGATGTAGGTTGGAATCCGGTACCGGAACCGGTGAGTGTACTGGCATTGCTGCTGCTTGCAGCGGCGCTGGTGAAGAGACGATAATACATACGATACCATGATATGTAGAATAGCAACCGGCATCTGCTCACGCGGATGCCGGTTGTTTATGGTAAAGAGTATTCAGGGTTCAGGAGTATAATTGCACGGTCATTTTCTTGCAATAAAACCTAAAATATGATACTATAAAAGTAACATTACAGTAGACTTTGGATATAGTATATCTTGTCTATACCATGAACCGATCATAAATTAACAACCAATTTATTATGGAGGGCATAATGAAACATTCACTTTGGTTATTACTGACAGTAAGCATTATATGTGTGCTTAGCGCGAGCGTTGGATTCAGTGCAGACATCACCTGGGTGGAAAAAGCACAGAATCCGGCCTATTTCCCATATAAGACCGGTTCAGTTTCCGTAAACAACCGCTATATGGACTATCCCATTCCGTTCGCAACTAATAAGAACTGGCTGGTATTTGATGCCAGCAAAAATCCGTATCATACCAATGTTCCCGTCTGGTCGGTGAACGATCCGATGTATGGCGAAGAAGGTTATTGGCCCACGTATCACAGCGCGGCGATATTTGCTAATGGGAAATATTATATAGCCGGCGGTGTCGGGCCGAACGTGAATTTAAGCGGTCTCAATGTGCTGAAAAACAGTGATGGGCAGTTGATATCAATGGGATACATGTGGCCCAGCAATTCATGGACAGCCCATGGAGAAGGGTATTCATATAACCGGCAAGGGGGATTTGCTATTTATGATCCTGTCGCTGACACATGGGAAAGCGCAAAATGGGATGGATCAGGAATTATGGGATATTGCATACAAGACGGTGCGGATCCGGCTCCTGGCACGTGGGTAGCACGACAGCCGGTATTGGGTCAGGGCACATGGATAGGTGCTAACCAAGCCTTTGCTTTTGACGTTGATGATGACGGCACGGATGAAATATTCATGCATGGCGGTTATCCGCACTGGGATGGGTACTGCGCAATTTATGATCCGGATGAAAACAGCGGAAACGGCGCCTGGTCAACCACTGCCAGCGCGTTAAACTTTTCTACGGGCAATAAGGCTCAAATGTATGGCGGTGCCGTACGGGTCGCATCCAACATCTTTTGTATCGGCGGTAATTTCTGGGGACCAAACGACGGAACACATATGCAGAAATACAGTGTGCCGGATGATTCCTGGGAAAAATATGAATATGTCTATAACAAAAAACTTCAGAACTTCGGTATTGCAGCGGTCGGATCGAAAATATACATGATGGCAGGCCGGGAGGACGGTATAGTCTCGAACAATATCTATGTTCTTGACACGGAAAACATTGCCGCGGGTTTGTCTATAGCCGGCAAGGCCGCTGTCGGAGTAGAATATCCGTCGATGATATCATGGAAGGGAGTATTATATATGGTGGGCGGTTTAAACGCGCAGGGGCCGACGAACATTTTTCAGATCTTCAATCCGTTAACCGGAGCGACCGTCATTCACGAGGCACGCCTGCCCTTGAACACGTACGCGGCTTCCTGCTCGGTATCGCCTGATGGCACGTTTTATTTCGGTGGTGCGCTGCGCGTTCAGGAAAACGGCAAGTTTTACAATACCAGCCGACTCTGGACGGCGCCATTGCCGGAACAGGACCTGTTTGCCGCTCCCACAATTCTCAATTACTGGCAGGATAAGAATACCCTGCAAGTCCAGCTGGATAACGTAACCGGACTCGGAATTGTCTGTACCGTGGCAACAACCTATGCCTGGCTGGATATTCCTGATGGTATTGTCACGGTCGGCGCGGCAACGGAATATGTGAATGTCGATATAGACCGGTCAAGTCTGAACGGACCGACCAATGGAATGGTTACGGTAACCTGGGGCAGCGGACATGTAAATATTCAGGTCCAGGCCGACACGGCTCGTCCAATAGGTGCGCTTAGTCCGTCCGCGACAATAACGTTGCAGCCTAAGGCCAAACAGTTTACCATTATAAACAACGGGTCGGTGCCGATGAATTTTACGAACAATACCGCAGACGTGTTTATAAGCAATATTACTCCCTTAACGGGTGTGATTCAGCCAATGACGACAACCGTTGTCAGTTTTGATGTTACGGCCGCGGCTCCGCGGCCCAGCAGCGGAACGATTAACCTGACCTACAACTCTTATAACGGTGAAGTATTGACGTTCACGGTTAATAACTATCCGGCCGAATATTTTGTGGCGACCGACGGCAACAACGCCAACAATGGTGTGGCGGCAACCTCGGCCTGGCGAGATATCGGGTATGCGATTGCCAATCTACCGAGTGGCTCAGCTGAAGAAGGAACAATCCAGCTGAATATCGCGGCCGGAACGTATGCAGGTGAAACGACCCAGACTGGCGGTACGAACTGGTTCATTGATCTGACCGGTAAGTCGTACGTGGAAATAATGGGAGCGGGTCCGGAACAGACAATTCTGACGCGCGGCAGCAAGAACTGGGTGCTGGCTCACAATAATGATACCATCCCGCCCCAGCCGGTGATCAAGATCGACAACGCCAGTAATGTGCGCTTGTCCGGCATGACCATAACGGCCAATGATCCGCCGGCCTGGAAAGATGGCGACGATAGTTTTCCGGAGCATTGCGCGGTAATCGGCCTGTTCAGCTGCAGCGGGGTGCGTCTTGACCATCTCTATCTGAACGGCACGTATGAAGGCCAGGTCTATGATAATACGCTGGGCCAGTGGGGCGATTCATGGGACGGCTGGTGGTACCATGCCATAGATGTGGGTGGAATGGTTGGCACGAGCGATGTCTTTATAGATCATGTTCTGACACGCGGATTTGTACGGGCAGTGTACAACAATAATATTAGTTTTGGCGGCAACACTGCCAATACAAACTATATCTATATAGATCATTGCACGTTTACTGAGGCATTATGCCCGAGCGGAGCGGTACAGGCCCTCAATCTGCGGGTAGACAGCGGCCAGTTCGGACCGTCAGTTATCATTCACAACAGCATCATAGCCGAATATCCCTGGAATCAGCATCCGGGCGCGGCGTCCGGACAAGGTCTTGTGGCATCGGCAATCAGTTCAAAGATGAACGTCGATTTTACAGTCCTGTCTCAGTCCAACCAGTTCTGGTCATGCGGCGTGCCGGCGCCGGAAGGGGTGGATTTTGTAAACGAATTTGTGGTGCAGGAAGATGAGATCATTGAGCTGCTGTTTACGGACTACACCAATGAACCGCCGGTGTTCGTGACGGCAGGCGGCCTGCCGTACTCAACCGATATCGATACGGAATTCGGCACGCGCGATGTGG
>CAZCLS010000462.1:0-3833 GCA_964499565.1 uncultured bacterium | reverse complement strand
ACCGGCACTCACCCCGGATAAATATAATTACATTCCGCTTCACTCCCATGATCTCGGTTGGCAGTCCTCTCACCGATGAACACCCAACCGCGTTGGACTGACCACCGAGCAAGTACACTTTAACCTTCTTTTTCACTACGCGGAAATTCCAGACCTGGCCTGGACTGGCTGCAAGCTTGTCGCGATTGACCGATTCGACCCGCCAGTAATAATTTTTGCCGGCCGCCGGATTTTTTACCGGCCAGGACACGCTCGTTTGCGTTGGCGGTAGTCCGGCAATGTCAGGCTTCTTTTTATGCAGGACTTCCTGTTCTCTGGTGCCGAAATATATGTTTTGCTTCTCAGCGTATGAACCTGGTTTCCAGCTCAAGGTGTGTTTGCCGCCCTTAACAAATATATACCCGTCGTCCGGAACCGGCTTTTCGGCGTTCCCCGTTTCGGTACTGAACGCCCGGACCTGCCCGCGTTGGGTTACCTTACCGTTGGCTCCCCGCTGATCTATCCGCCAGTAGTACGTTGTTCCTAAAGCCAGTTTAACCGGGCCGTACGTGTTTTTTTCCAGTGGCTGTTTGCCTTTGTAAACTTTCGTACCGGCCTTTATGCCATTTTTCGCCGTTTCTACTTCACTCTTGTCAGTCCCCAGGTATACATCATACCCGACTAACGCGTCACTGCCCGGTATCCATTCCAGCGTCGTTGTAAGATTGGTAAGCTCAGCATCGCAAGGCGGTGAAATCAGACAGGCCGAATCCATTCCGCCCGCGTTCCAGATTTCGCGTGTGCTCAAGGCCCGGTCGTACAGTTTCACTGACGCAATCGCCCCATTGATGAAATGAGTATACCCTGGATTCGCTCCGGGATCCCCCGTCATGCAGGCGCCTATCACAAACGGCCGGCCGGGTTTGGTAGCCAATGACATCTTTTTGCTGACACATTTTTCACCGTCGCACCAGGCCTGGAACTCGCCGTCCTGGCCGCCGGCATAACAGTAAACCAGGGTATGCCACTGATTGGTCAACGGCAGGCCGCTTCCCCAGCCTGTAGTATGGGCGCTCCAGGTTCCCAGCGCGCCCCACAAAGCCGCGTTACCATACTCGAGCTCCAGACAGTTATCGGGCCGGTTCGCCCAGGAAAATAATGCGCGCTCGCCGGTTACATCCGTGCAGCGCGTGCGAACGATGCAGGTCCAGGGCTTGTCTCCCGTGATTCCGGACGGAGCAGTCACATCTGAAAGAAGGTAGTCGGTTCCGTCAAATACTACCGCTTGTACTCCATCCACTATCGCTACATGCGGGGCATTTTCTGATTTCGTAAAAAATTCCCCATTCAGGCTTCCGCTGTTTTGCCAGGAAGCTAAAGGACCTTCATGTAATCCGGTAGCGTCCAGATTGAGTATCAGTCCTTTCTCAGCGTGAACCGTCAGGCAGGCTGAAACTATCAGCAAAAGCACGGACAGAACAACCTGATTTAAAGTACGGATAATCTTCATAAAGCTTCTCCTGTTTTTATAATTAAATCTGATTGACAATTTTACACTAAATCTTCTGGAAAGTACAGAAGCTCAGTGTTGGAGTCCAGCCTTCAGGCTGTTTTTTTTCCCATAATCACTCTTCGAACTGCCGGCCTCAGCGAGACCGGCTACAGTGCGCTGCAGGAATGGTCACGCTTTTTTTTAGTCCTAATAAATAACCCGCGGAAAATTTCCCGCGGGTTTTTAAAACTATATGCGTTGAGACTGTATAATCAATTCTTCCGCGTTCGCGCGGCCAGGCCAACTAAACTGATTAAAATCAATCCCGCCACAACCGGTTCGGGGACTGCCGTTACAATCGTGGTTCCCGTGCCTTCATCAAAGTTGATTATCACACTGCCGCCGCCGCCGTAACCGACCAGTTTATTTTCTGTAACATAGGTTTCAAGCGTTGAGACAACATTGCTGCTGACGCGCCACATGCCTTCATAGATGTCTACCAGCCCGTTCTCGCCTTCACCCTGGATGATAAGGTTGCTGGAGCGAACCGTTCCGGAATTAACCCATATTACACCACCCGTGTACACGTTCATGGAAGCGTTAAGGTTCAGCTGGGCGCCATTAATGATCATCGTTCCATTCGGCCGTACTTCAGAGCTCCAGGCGTTTTCGGCCAGAGATGAGCAGTCGAACGTTGTGCCGGCTTCCAGTATCATAGTAGCAGTTCCACCCGTTTGTAGTGGTTGGGCTGTAGCACCAAGTGCAATACCGCGACCGATCGATACCGTCGCGTTAGAGATGGAAAGATATCCCGATGCTCCCCTATCTTCACACACCTGCAACGTGTATATCGTCGTTATTGTGCCGCCATTCACGATCATGAACGAATTGTCGCCATTACGCCAGCCAACCCGCCAGCGGCCGGATGCGAAAGTCATATTGACAGAGCCGCCATTCATGGTAAGCACCCCACTGACGCGTACGGTCAATCTTTGAATCTCGATTGCATCTCCATCGACTATAACTGGCAGATTGGGAACAGCCGAGTTGTTAATAACCGCTTCATCAGCTGCGGTGGGAACGATGGTAATGAAGGGAGTTGCCAAGGTAAGCCAGTTATTGCTGTTATTCCAGTTTTCATCTTCCGTACCGGTCCACGCAACACCAACGGCGTTCGCTACTGAACTACACACTATCACGATTCCAACAAGCCATGCTGCAAGAACCCACTGCGTTTTACCTTTTACATCTTTGTTCATGGTATGCCTTCCTTAAGTTATTTTTGTATCTGTGTAAAAGCCCGCGGGGCATCTCCCGGCGGGCTTTTGCGGCAAAAAATGAATTTTTTTCCGGTCAACCTTTGCGTGAACGCCGGTACAGTGCCATGCCCGTCACACCGATCAGCAGCAGTCCTGCTGCAACCGGTTCCGGTATCGCCGTCACAGTCGTGGTTTCCGTGCCGCCATCATAATTGATAACCACACTTCCCGCTCCGGCATACCCGGTCAGTTTGCCGTCCGTGACATACTGCTGCATCGTCGCCACGACATTGCTGCTGATCTCGATCGTGCCTTTCGAAACGTCGACTAATCCGTTGATGCCCGAGCCCTGGATCGTAAGGTCGGTTGCCTGAACTGTTCCGTTGTTGACCCGCAGCACGCCGCCGGTAAACACATTCAGCAAACTGTTGCAGTTCAGCAGACCGCCGTTGATCGTCATTTTGCCGTTCGGCCGGATTTCAGTCGGGAAATACCCCAGCGTCGCGCAGCTGAAGGTTGTGCCGGGCTCGATGATCATCGTCGCTCCACCGCCTGTTCCCGCACCGGTTACCGCGCCGCATGTTATCCCGCGGCCGATCGATACCGTCGCGTTGGAAACAGACAGGTAACCATTCGCGCCTTTATCTTCGCAAATCTGCAGCGTGTAGACCGTATTAATAGTGCCGCCATTGACTGTCATGAAACAATTATCACCTGTACGCCAGCCTATCCGCCAGCGACCGGCGGCATTATACATGCTCAAACTCCCGCCATCCATACTGCAGATGCCGGAGATGCGTACTGTTAGCCGGCCGGTTCCCACAACATCGCCGGCCGTTATGTGGAGGTAGTTTGGAACAGTGGAACTGTTAATCACTGCTTCATCCAAATGACTGGTAGGAACAACGCCCCCGACCCAGTTGTCGGGATTGCTCCAGGAGCTGGATTCCGATCCGTCCCACGTGATAGCCGCGGCATACACGGAATTTCCATACGCCAGTATTATTCCAGCACATAATACTGCCAGAACTAAGATTGTATTAATTGTCGATTTTTCTTTCATGGTGTGCCTTCCTTGCTGTTTTTACATTTGAAGTTAATAC
>CAZCLS010000461.1:0-3837 GCA_964499565.1 uncultured bacterium | reverse complement strand
TCATGCGGTCATAGACATACGCGCACCGTATTTTGCCGTCGAAGAAATACGATGTGGTTTCATTTTCCTGTCCCCAGCCGATCCGGTAATTTTTGGGCGCCATCGGTCTCGAACCGGCAGTATAGCTCGTTGAAGCAACCTGGGCGCCATTCAAGTATAGTTTTGCGCTGCTGCCGTTGAACGCCAGGGTCACATGGCTCCACTGCTCCAGCGGAACCGTTACACTTGGCCGCCAGAATCCCTTGCCGTCAAGCCGTACTGCTATTTTTCCGTCATCCAACCCGAAGCCGCTGCCGTACGCGCTGCCATTGCGCTCGTCATTTGAATCAAACACAGCTTCATAATAGGCCACATTATCAGATGTACGCGGATATATCCAGGCGCTTAACGTCCGCTCCGTCGCGTTACGGATACCCGATTCCGCCCGGGTCGATGTCCCATTGAAGTCCTGGGCGGCGTTAACAAACAAGCACCCGATCTGCATCCCTTTCCGTTCCATTTCATTCTTAATCTCGGCGGCGGATAATGACGCGGTATAGAAGCGCGCGTCTTCCACGTCGCCATGCAGCATCAGGCCGTTCCTGTTCCGGGCCAGATAGCAGGCTTCCCTGACGCTATAATCATTCGGGCCTAAGACTTCATCCGGATACAGCGCCCGGGCCGTTTCAGCCACGACCATGCCATTAACATACAGTTTCATTATGCTGCTGCTGAATGTCACTGCCAGATGAGTCCATACCCCGCTACTGATAGTCTCCGGCGCCACCAGTTCCGCGATCGAGCCGGCGCTGTTACGAATCGTAAAATGCGGATAGCCGTTCGCGTCCGCCGCCTGCAATTCCATGTACGTGTCATAACTGCTGCCGAAAAACAGCAGCGGTTGGTTGTTCAGAGCACCGTTCAATTTACACCAGGCCGCGAACGTCGAAGCCCGCACGTCACAAAGGCTGCGGTCTAATACCGCGTACTCATCCGTGCCGTTGAATCGGCGAACTCTGCTGTTCATCCAGCTGTCTTCCATCCGGCCCGGATTGCCTCGCAAGATCGCGTGCTGGGCACCGAATTCATCCCACCAGATCTCTCCCGATGTCTCTTCCGTACGGTACGACGCGATCAATCCCCGCGGTTTGCTCAGACTTACCGACCAGTTGTTTTCATACCAGCCGCCCCAGGGTACATGATCGAACTGCACACCGTCCGAAAGCGTGAAATTCATCGAGTAATCATAATCCGCTATCACATAACTGCTCAGCGTTCCTCCGAACGGCATTGATATGCCGCGCACGATCGCGCTGTTTTTGATCGTGGTCGTGCTGTATACATCCGCATACTCCGATACCACCGCGTTATCACTCACCACGGTTGAGCTCGTTACGATCGCCCGGTCACGCACTTTGGCATTATTCATGACCTTAGCCGTATCGCATACTAACGCGTATCCGGACACGATCGCGCTGTCCTGCACGATCGCGTTGTCACAGATGAGCGCGTAATCCTCTATGCGCGCGTTACCCCGCACTTTTGCTGTGTTCAATATCCGCGCGTTCGGCCCTACGTATGCTGTCGCGTCCACCGTCGCCGTATTCGCCACCCATCCCCCGCCATTCGAATGCGCGTGCCCCGACGTTGTGTTCCACTCCAGCCGCCGTTTGACCGATATCGCTCCACTGATCTGGACTTCATACGGATAACGCAGCCGGTCGGCATGCTTGTCCTTGGGCTTTGAATTGTTGAAACTGTCCAAATCCAGCGCCGGATTGTCCGGCGTCGCACACACATACAGCCATACCTTCGTTTCCCCATTGCTGATTGTCATGCTCTCACTGTCCAGATCGCCGTGCATGTCGCCATAGCGCAGCGTACCGTCCGTATGTTCGGCTACCAGGCACCAGCGCCAGTCTTCACCACCGCCCAATGTGTTGAATCCGTTAAAAGTGACTGTCACACTCGTTCCGGTCGGCGCCAGTTCATGATACATAAAGCCGTATTTCTCCGGCGCGCGCGTGAACGGCACACGGTACCAGCCCTGCCGGTCATGCTCGGGTATCAGATGCGATCCCATAACATAATAATAATACGCCTTATCATTTTCAGTTTTCCAGACATTTTTGGCATAATCCGCCCGGGTCGGAAAATCAAGATGCAACCAGTAGCGCTGCACATACCCGGCCACATCCTTGATTGACATGCCGGCCGGCAGGATGCGTTCGGTTTTATCCCACACCGTCAGATTCTTGTCGCCCGTCGACCACAGCAGGGGTGCGAAGCCACCAGGCAATCCTAAATCCGCCGCGTGTGACTGCAGCGCTTCATGGCAGCGGTAATCGGCATATATCAACCGGTTGTGATCCTGCCGGACATTCGACATTTCCAACGGCCGGAGTTCAAAATCCCCCCGCGAGGGAAACAATATCCGGAAATGCGAGTTGCGGTAGAACCGCATGAAATTCGCAGCCGATTCCCAATGGCCTCCCGCCAGGTAGTGTTCCGAACCGCCCTGCACACAGTGGGCGAATTCGTGCGGCATCGGATTGCCCCAGCCTTCATCCCGCAGTCCGCCTCCCCCAATATTCAGCATCGGAAATCCATCCTTCTGCCCCATCCAGAATCCGCCCCACCAGGTCAAATGATTAACCTTATACTTGTTGCCGTCCTGGTAGGCCGGATTGTCCGATATGAACAGGTAGGTGTCGTCATATTCCATTTTCTTGACAAATACCTGGTAGCTTTCCTCCATCATCCGTAATGCCCGGCGCGGCATGACCACCGTATCATATCCGGAATAATCTACAAATGTCTGCGGACTCCACCAGGATGAGAAGTGCTTCGATTCCATCCGGCTGCAGTCCGCGACCGCCTCGCCGGTGTATGTGTGCAAATGGGCTGAATTCACCAGGTAAAGATCCCCCGGAATATCCCCCACTTCACAATAACCGGCACTGAACGGTTCGCCGGTCGAAAGCTTGATGCGCAGGTCACGCAGCTTATCGCGCCACAGATCGACCAGGCCGGTATCAATCCGGTACACATGCCAGAGCCCGTCTGTTGCTACTGTCCCGACCGGTATCGCAAACATGCGGTAACTGTTGAATCCCTGGTTGACTGTCGTGCCATATGCTATTTCTATCTCCCCGGCATAGCCGGTCGGACAACGCAGTTCCATCTGCAGAAAATCATTGAATCCAAGATCCAGGTCCGGTCCACTAGCCAATCCTGTAATTTCAACCTGGGTAATGCCGGTGCCACCCGATGCGGTAAGCAGTGTGGCATTGGTAAGTCGGTCGCCCGGATCTAGATTAACCGGCAGTTCATTAGTGGCTATGCCACTACTCCCCCAGACACCCAGGGCCATAAAAACAACAACTGCCATTAATTTATTCATAATTAGTTTTCTCCAATATCTTTAATCCCCAGAAAATTGCACCCAGCCGTCAGCCATACAGTCTGAAGACCGCCATATATTGCAATTATCCCGAAATTGCGGATTTTAATCAAGACCCAATTTCTATCTGGTTTCAGGGGCGTTTTGTTAACAGCGTAAAAACTGTTGAATGTATGTTATAATTGCTTGTTTCACGTTTAAATTCACTATTTTTTGATTAAAACCACAGATTTTAGTAATATAATAATATAAACATACTATTTCTTGTTAATGCTCATTATGATGTGAGGGTGGTATGAACATTGTTACAAAAATTCTTTTCGCGGTTATTGCCTGCACTCTGCTGTCATACGCCGAAGTCTGGCCGCGTATCGGTAAAACACCGCAACGGACCGGCAAATTCAGCGGCGTGGCGTACTGGGACGCAAAGCCAGTCTGGAATGCGCAGCCGTTCG
>CAZCLS010000460.1:0-3851 GCA_964499565.1 uncultured bacterium | reverse complement strand
TTGAAACCGAATTCTGGTCTGCTATGACCACTCCCGATCTGATGCTCGAGTCCTCACCTGAGGATGTCGGCGCGCTCGTAACGGCTACATCGTTTCATGCCGGCGAAGTTCAACGCAATCCCTATCATCTGTGCCTGCCGGCCTGGATGATTAATAATGTTACCCGCGGCAGCGAACTGGTCGGTGGGCAGGGCGGGTCGGCGCCGGACTTTTCATTCGCTACGCTGTACCGCGTCAGTTCGTATGCTGACGGCATGCTGCGTCCATTATACCAGGGCGGCCGTCAGCTTTCCTCTGCAGATACATTAGACTCTGTTTTAAAGTAATGTTTACCCTATGAATCCATTATCACATCCACTAAGGAGAAAAAAATGAAAGTAAGTTTTTACGGTCATGTGCGCCAATACCACAATCTTAAAAGCGAGATAGATGCCGCGATTTCGGATGTCCTTGAAAGCGGGCAGTATGTGTTAGGCCCGTATATCCCGAAATTCGAAAAAGAGCTGACGGAGTATTTCGGCACCCAATACGCCATAACCTGCAATTCAGGCACGGACGCCCTCTGGCTCGTGTTCATGGCTCTCGGGATTGGACCCGGCGATGAAGTCATTACTACCTCGAATACCTTTTTCGCTACCGCTGAAGCGGTCTGGATCGCCGGCGCCAAAGTTGTGTTTGTCGACAGCCGCCGTGACACCAATAATATCGATCCCGCTCTGATTGAAGCTAAAATCAATCCGAAAACCAAGGCGATCGTGCCGGTCCACCTGTACGGTCAGGCGGCGGAAATGGATAAGATCTGGGCTTTGGCCAAAAAACATAACCTATTTGTCGTTGAAGATTGCGCCCAGGCTATCGACGCTGGCGGCGATTCCTTCAAACTGTGTGAAAAGAGCGATGCGCTCTGCACCAGTTTTATCATCCAGAAAAACCTGGGCTGCTTCGGTGACGGCGGCGCGATCGTAACCAACCGTGAAGATATTACCAAGAAGATCACCGCCATGCGCAATCACGGCTCCTACCAGCGTTCACATCACAGTTACGGATTCAACAGCCGGCTCGACAGTATCCACGCCGCGACACTGAGTGTCAAGCTGAAGCATATTACCGAATGGTCCGACCGTCGGATCGCGCTGGCAAAACAGTATGATAAAGGTTTGAAGGATTGCGGTTTGACGCTTCCGACAACCCTGCCGGGATACCGGCATGTATTTCACCTGTATGTCATTGAAACACCGAAACGCGATGAAATGCTGGCTTTCCTGAACGATAGCGGCATTGACGCCAAGTGCCATTATCCTATCGCGATTCATCAGCAGGATGGATTCCCCTGGGGTAAAGAAGTCGACCCGGTCTTCTCACTGCCCAACACGGAAGAGAATGCGGCCCATTGTATTTCTCTGCCGCTCTTCCCGGAACTGCAGGATGATGAAATCCAGTATGTGATTGAAAAATGCCGGGAATTCTGCAAGTCTTAACGCGTAACAGGAACCTTTGATTATGTCTAAAAAACCTTATTCCGTCTTAGTTGTCGGCTTGGGCAAACGCGGCAAACATCACGCCGCGGCCTTCCAGGCCAATCCCCGCTTTAAACTTGCCGGGGTCTGCGATATCAGCACTGAACGCCTGGACGCCGCCATGAAAGAATACGGCGTCGAAGGCAGCACCGATGCCGCTGCCCTGGTAGAAAAAGTGAAACCTGATGTTTTCTGCTTCTGCACCTTGCCCTCTCTCAGGCTTGATTTGATCCGCATGGGTATTGAGTCCGGCTCTAAGCTGATTGCGTATGAAAAACCGATCGCGACCAGCACGACCGAAGCACTCGAAATTATGAAACTGACGAAAACTGCCAACGTGAAAACGGTCGTCAGTCATCAGCACCGCTATGGCGTGCATTACCGCGCGGTCAAAGATTGTATCGCTTCGGGAGCGTTAGGCCGCATTCATACAGTCTACGGTCATTCCACGGGCTGGATGCTGCATATGCTGACACACATGATCGACTACATGCGCTGGTACAACGGCAATGCCGAGGCCGAGTGGGTTATGGGTCAGGCCGCCGGCAAAGGCAAGTTTAATGACAACCATCCTTCCCCGGATTATATCGCCGGCATAATTCAGTTTTCCAACGGCGTGCGCGGCTATGTTGAAACCGGCGCCGGTGCGCCGGACGTGCCGGAAGTGGATTACTGGTGGCGTAAATGCCGGATCGGCGCTCAGGGTACCGACGGCTTTGCCGAAGTCCTTACCGGCGGCGGATGGCGTGCGGTAACAAAAAACGGCATCTTCTCGGGTGAAGGCTGTATGAATTATGATAATGACATGCCGCCTTATATCGATGAGATAGCCGACTGGCTTGATGATGACAGCGCGGTGCATCCCTGCTGCGGCGAGAATGCCTATAAAGGCTTCGAAATCGCCATGGGCATCTGCCGCTCGGTTGTCCAGCGCGGCCAGATCGCGCTGCCGCTCGAAGCCGGTCCGGCCGAGTTGGAAGCTCTGAAGATTGTCCTGCCCGACTCTCCTGTTTTAGCAACAACTGCCGAAACGGCCAAACAGTACGGGCTGTAATTCCGACCGGTTTCATGCTATACTAGGAGAATACCCGGATCGGATTATTTTCTCTAACCACTACCGCTGAATAGTATGGAAGTAGTCATAATGCCCGATGTGTCTACCGCGGCGCGCATAACAGCTCAGTTTATTGCCAAACGGCTCAAAGCCAGACCGCACATGGTGTTAGGCCTGGCGACCGGCCGCACGATGGAACGTGTGTACAACCATCTCGCCCGGATGCATGCTGAAAAAGGTCTGGACTTTTCGTTGTGCCGTACGTTCAACCTGGACGAGTATGTCGGTCTTTCGCCGGATGATGAACACGCCTACCGTTATTATATGAACAAACACCTGTTCAGCCGGGTAAACATCGACATTCGCAACACCTATCTGCCGAACGGTATGGCGGAAGACCTGGCTGCTGAATGCCGGAGCTATGACGCGCTGATCAGAGAGTTCGGCGGTATAGACCTGCAGCTGCTGGGTATTGGCGAAGCAGGCCACATCGGTTTCAATGAACCGTTATCGGCATTGCGCTCACGTACACGCGAGAAAGCCCTGACTCCCCTGACACTCAAGCAAAACGCGGTTATGTTCGGTGGCGACCCCAACAAAGTTCCCCCCAGGGCATTGACGATGGGTATCGGCACGATCCTGGAAGCCAAGGAGATCGTCATGCTCGTAACCGGCGAGTCTAAAGCTAAGATTCTGGCCAAGGCGATCGAAGGTCCTATCACCTCTATGGTCAGCGCGACCGCTTTACAGCTCCATCAAAGCTGTAAAATTGTTGTCGATGAGGAAGCCGCGGCATTGCTGGAATGTAAAGATTATTACCGCTGGATTTTCGACAACGAACCGGAGTGGAAGGAGTTTCATATTTGACGAACCGGCATGCGCATCTGTTTGTTAACAAATACGGCATTCTAGGCGTATGCCTGGCGGTCAGTATTCTCCTGCATCTGGCTGTCCTGTTCATGTTCGGATCCTATACATTGTTCAGGTATTATTTCCCCCTCGACACCCAGTTCGACGCGGTACCATTCGCAAAGAAACAGGTTCAGATGCGCACAATCACCCATCGTGTTGAATTGCAGAAAAAACCACCCCCAAAAGCACGCGTTATCCGCAGAATATCTGTCAATAAACTCTCCAGTGTTAACCTGCCCTCCGTCCCGAAAAAAGAAAAACTCGAACGCAAATTTGAAGTTTCAAAATCGTTTCTGGACGGTGGCAGTTTCGGTTCATATGAAGACTTGGGACTTGATGGCGGCCTGTTCGGCACGGTCAAAAAACTC
>CAZCLS010000459.1:2723-3885 GCA_964499565.1 uncultured bacterium | reverse complement strand
CCCGCCCATGGTAAACAGATCCAGCAGCCCGGTATCCTTGGTCACCTGGGTAACTTCATTGGTTTCAGCCGCACCGCACCAGAGGGTGCCCAGGGCCAGGATTGTCGCGCAGAGCAGACCCGCGCACATAGATTTCCAGTTCATTCTCTTCATTATTCGCCTCCAAAACGTCGTTTCAGTTCTTTATCCGCAGTACTTTCACTCATTACATTCGTTAATGCCAGGGCGGCTTCGGGCGCCACGCTGGTATAGTCAACATTGTTCAAAATATTACTGAGGGCCCGAACAGCCCGGTCGTATTGATGCAGGCCGCGATAGCACGTAGTCGCCTGCATTTCACAGCGTGCAACCAGATTCATATCGGCGCGGTACAGCACTTTTACGGCCAGATACTCATCCAGCGCTTCTTCATATTTTTCGCGCGCGACAAGTGAATTTCCCAGCTCGAACATCAATTGAGCCCGGGCAAGATCGGACCAGGATATGTTCTCATCATCAGCCGTGGGTGACGCGGCCGCATCTGCCGCTTTCGCACCCAGTCTCAGACCGGCGGCGGCTACGACTGTCGTGCTGGTAGCGGTTGGGGCGGCAGGATCACGCGGCATCTGCTCGCGCGCCAATTCAATGGCATCATCGTATTTCCGCAAGGCGTTCAGGATACGCATGCGCCTGACGACGACATCCGCGTCACGCGAGACATGTTCCAAGGCGGCAGACGCTTGTTCTAATTGACCCAGTCCGATATAGCTGTCGGCGATGATTTTCAGAATATCTGTTTTCATCATCGCCTCCGGCGCCTTAAATGTGTAAAAGTCCGGGGTGGTAAAAAAGGCAAAACGGCTGAGAGCTTCCCGGTACTGATTGCTTTTCACCAGTTGTTCTCCAATTGTGATCGGGGAAGGATCGTTCCAGGCAAAGCCGCGAATGTCATCCGCTTTCATGGATAGAACCGCGCCTTTATAGCGCATCTGCAGTGCTCCGTCCTGAATACCGGCCAGCGCGACCGGCAGGTTGCGACCGGTTTTGCCCTGCACCACGGCGTTAAAAAACTCCGAGGTCTCGTCCGCGCTGCTCAGCAACGGCAGGCCGGTAAGAAGAACGGCGATTGTCAGCAGTCGAAAGGTTAGCATGTTATATCATAAAACAGTACGGGTTACAGCAG
>CAZCLS010000459.1:0-2623 GCA_964499565.1 uncultured bacterium | reverse complement strand
CACATATATTCTCTGGAAATAAACATGGGCGGCATCATCCCGGCCTTCTATAGCTTCCAGTTCACCCAGGCCGTACAGAGCGGCAGCCGTGTATTCCCCGCGCCATTCCCGGTTGGCCAGCAACTGCTGAAAATACTCACGGGCGGCGGTATAATCATCCAGTTTCAGAGCGCAGGCTCCCAGCCCATACACGATCTGCGGCACCAGCAGCTGGTCGCTGACGAAGCGTTCGAGCTCGCGGAAATCGGTGCGCGCGGCCGCATAATCTCCAGCATAGAACTCGATCCAAGCCAGACCGAGCCGGGCCCGGACGTAAGGCTGACCTACCGCGGAACTGTCGACAATCGAGCGGTAAATAGCCGCGGCTTCATTTGTTTGTCCCGCATTGACCGCGTTCTCAGCCAGCCGCACGGCCAGGGGGGCCGGATAGGGCCGGTTGCTATATTCATGCTCAATAGCCCGGAGCAGCTGATGATACTCATTCGTGCCGCCGGTCTGCTGATACAAGTCCAGCAGGACTCCCTGAATGCGCGCGCGCAGCAGTGAATTACTGTCCAGGCCGTTCTTCCATTCCAGGAACCGCAGGGCAAATTCATTGCTGTATGAATTCCGCAGCAGAATCTGGCTGTACTGCACTAAACATTTGTCGGCAACTTCATTGGTGGGGTCTTCCCCGCCTCGTTCAATCGCCTCGTGATAAATCTCATCGGCGCGCTCGTTCTGACCCGCGCGCCCGTAAGCATCGGCGATTTCAGAAAGAAGCTGGGCGGCCAGGGCGTCTTTGGGATAATTAGTCAGAAAGCCAGAATAGCAATGTATCATGGCTTGATCATCTTCGGCGAATTTAAAGCACTGGCCTTCCTGCAGCACAGCATAGCGCCAGCGTTTGTCATCATGGCCGCGTGATAGTTCTTTCAGCTGCCGGAACCGGTCGACCGCGTTAGACAACGCTGACGCAAAAGCCGGCGCGGACGCGGCTTGGCCCATCAACCCGATGTAATCGTCTCCGGCTAACATCAGGGCCGGACTGCCAAGTTGGGTTTCGGGATAGGTGTTCGTAAAATAATCGATGTACTGCAGGCTGCCGTCATAATTCCCTAAAATATACTTAACCTCACCAACCCGGTAGGCGGCATCGTCGGAAACCTCGCTGCTCGGATATTTCTGAATAAAATCCTGCAGGGTTTCCAGCCCGTTCGTCAGGTTTTTATTATACAGGAAGCACAAGCCCTGACGGTACAGCGCTTCGGGAGCAAACACGCTGTTCGGCATCGAAACATACAGGTCGTTGTATTTTTCCTTGGCCGTATCAAACTGGCCCAGCATGAAATACGAGTGAGCGACCAGCAGTTTCATCCGGTCGGCATAATCACTGCCGGGATTCTGGGTCAATTCCTGTTCAAACTGAGTAACGGCATTACTGTATTGTTTAACCTTGAACAACATTTCCCCGCGCAGATACCCGACTGAATCCCGCAATTCATGACTTGGATATTTCCGGGTAAATTCATCTGCCAGGGCCAGGGTAATGGCTGGTTTGTCAAGTTCCGTGTTGCACAGAATCTGACCGTATAACGCCAGAGGCGCTTCCGACGCGTCCGGATAATGGCTGTCTATGCGGCGGTATAATATGCGCGATTCGTAGTATTCTCCGCGGTCGAAATACACGCGGGCCAGGCGATACAGGACCGACGGGGTATAATCGGGCATCGCCGCGAAATCCTTGACATTGGCGGTCAATTTCTTCAAACGGCGTTCCAGAGCCTGGGTTTCGGGTGCGTTAGGCATCAACCGGCTGCGCTGCCGGTATTCACGCTGCAGCTTGGTCAGGAGCCCTGTATAAAAATCCAGAACTTTCTGTTTCGGCGGCACCAGGTGATACCAGCGCAAAGCGTTGTCCAGTTTATCGATTTCATAAAACTGGTCGGCTACCTGCAGAATATAGGGGGCTAAAAAGGCTACAAAATCCCCGCGCGGCGGATTGCCCAGCAACTGGTTCAGAATCTGTTCGTTGCGTTCGGCCGGGAACTTATCAACAGCCATTTCCATGATCGCCAAAGCGCATTGCAGCTGAATTTCACTGTCCTTGGACGTTTTCATGACATCAAAATACAGTGTCATCGCTTCATCGTCCCGGTCAAGTTCAAAATAGCAGCCGGCTAAATTCATCATGTATTCCAGCTTTAATTTCGACTGGGGAAATTCTTTCAGAGCGGTTTCATAGGCCGTCGCGGCCGCCTCATAGTCCTGCAGTTCCAGCTGGGCCGAAGCCATGCCGAAAAGGCTTTTTTCAGAAAACTGTCCTTCCGGATTCCCGTCCCGGTACAGCTTGAAGTATTCGACCGCTTTCTGATAATTTTTGACATTGTAATAACACAACCCCAGGTGATAGTAAACATCCGCCAGAAGGTCCTTGTACATGTTTCGCTGTTCGACACTGAGCGAACCGATTACCTCCTCGAACTCTTTAATCGCGGTTTCGAACTTACCTTCTTTGAAGGCGTTAAAAGCAATACTGCATTTTTCAACGGTTGAGGCGCTTGAGGCCTGCTCGGCGGCGGGACTCAGACTCACCGTGCTCAGTATCACAATCAGAAGTGCCAGGAGTACTTTCATACGCAGT
>CAZCLS010000458.1:0-3892 GCA_964499565.1 uncultured bacterium | reverse complement strand
CTAATAGCTGTATCGACCGCGCCCGTTTTGATAAAACGATTGTCCACCGCGGCGCAAAAATCGATAACCTGGTTATGGTCGCCCATAATTGTGAAGTTGGCGAAGATTCCATTTTATGCGGGTGCTCAGGCCTCAGCGGTAGTTGTAAAATCGGTAAAAATGTTATCCTTGCCGGTCAGGTCGGTGTTGTCGGCCATGTCAAAATCTGTGATAATGTCATCGTCGGCGCCCAGGGTGGAGTTTCCAAGGATTTGACAACCCCCGGCTTTTATATCGGTTCTCCCGCAACTCCTCATATGACGTACAAAAAGCGCGAAAGTGTCGTCGTCCGCTTGCCCGAATTGCATAAGAAACTCAAAGAACTGGAGAAACGTATCGAACAACTCTCCACTTCCCGGAAATCGTAAGAGTATCCCTTCATGATCAAACAGGCTACCATAGATAAACCCGTCTCCGTCAGCGGCCTCGGATTACATACCGGCGAAATTACCTCTCTTACCTTTAAACCCGCTCCGGTCAATTCCGGCGTTCTCATTAAACGAATTGACCTTCCCGGTCAACCGGAATTTCCCGCGCTTGTTTCCTCAGTCCTGGATACCCAGCGCAGCACCACCCTGGGAGTTCTCCCGGCAATCATCGGCACGGTTGAGCATATTTTAGCCTCTCTTCAATGCCTCGATATCGATAATGTCATCATCGAAGCCGATGCTCCCGAAACTCCGCTCCTGGACGGTTCCGCCCGGGATTTCGTCGATGCCTTGCTGTCCGCCGGTCGCGTCGAACAGGATGGCTCGATCGAATGCGTTACCCTCGAACAAGCGGTCTTCATTGATTGTGATTCCGCTACCTTGTGCGCGATTCCATCTGACATTTTCCGTATTTCGTACACAATGAGCTATGCCCATCCTGTCCTCGGTCACCAGTTTCTGAGTATGCCTGTCACCCGCGATTCATTTATTAACGAGATCAGTCCCTGCCGTACCTTCGCTCTGTACAGTGAATTGGAGCAACTGTTAAAAAGAGGTCTGATTAAGGGCGGCAGCCTCGATAACGCGATCGTCGTGACTGATAACGCCATTCTCAGCAAGGAAGGTCTGCGCTTCCCCGATGAATTCGTGCGTCACAAAATTATGGACCTTATCGGCGACCTGTCCCTAATCGGAAAACGGCTCAAAGCTCATGTCGTCTCTATCCGGTCCGGCCATTCCCATAATGTTAAACTTGCCCGGGCTATCTGTGAACAAGCCTTGCGGCAATGAGAGATATACTACTCTATTATGCTTGTCATATTTATTGCGTTTAACCTTGATTAGAATTACCTATGAACGACCAGAACAAAAAAACATTGAACGTTACTGAAATTCAGGAGATTTTGCCCCACAGACCTCCGTTTCTCCTGATCGATCGTGTTATCGATACCGATAAGAAAACGTATGTTGTCGCAATCAAAAACGTGACAATGAACGAACCTTTCTTTACCGGTCATTTCCCCGGCGCTCCCATTATGCCCGGTGTTCTGATTGTCGAGGCAATGGCCCAGGCCGCTGCTATTGTTGTCATGATCAATCCCGACAACCGCAATAAAATCCCTTACTTCATGAGTATCGATAAAGTTAAATTCCGCAAACCGGTTGTCCCGGGTGATCAGCTCCAAATCAGAATAGATCTAACCCGCATGCGTGAAACTACCGGAAGAGCTCAAGCCGTCGCCACCGTCAACGGTCAGGTGGTAACTGAAGCGATTATAGGTTTCATCGCCGCGCCCGCCCCACAAGGAGAATAATTCATGGCCCGTATTCATCCTACTGCTATCGTCGACCCGCAGGCCACATTGGCGCCCGATGTCGAAATCGGTCCCTATGCCGTGATCGGCCCTGATGTGACTATCGGCGCAGGCACCGTCATAAAAAGCCATGTCGTCATTGAAGGCCATACTACCATCGGCCAGCGTAACCTCTTCTTTCCCATGGCTTCCATCGGCCAGATTACTCAGGACTTGAAATATAAAGGCGGTACGACGTACCTCGAAATTGGTGATGATAATACTGTCAGAGAATTCGTCACGATTAATACCGCAACCGAAGATGGCGGGATTACCCGTATCGGTAATCATAATCATATCATGGCCTATTGCCACATTGCCCATGAATGTGTCCTCGGTAATTATATTATCATGTCAAATTTGGCGACCCTGGCCGGCCATGTTATCGTTGAAGATTATGTCGTTATCGGCGGCATGGGCGGTATCCATCAGTTCTGCCGCCTCGGTACGATGTCGATGGTCGGCGCCTGCACTAAGGTCACGCAGGATATTGTGCCGTATACCATCGCTGAAGGCAATCCCGCTGCTATTGTTTCTATCAATACCGTCCGCATGAAACGTCTGGATTATTCCGCTGAAACCATCCAGAACATCAAAGATGCGTATAAATTGGTTTTTCGCCAGCAGCTGAAGGCAAAGGATGCTGTCATAAAATTACGCGCTGAATTCCATAATTGTCCCGAAACACTCCATCTGGCCGATTTTATCGAGGCCAGCGAACGCGGTATCATGCGCTGATTGAACATCTGACTTTTTTTAATTCGTTTGATGAATATGATGAAGGCATAAACGACCCGCGTTAATTCCGCCAACGCCTGTTGCCGGCGAACGAGCGCATTCATGCGGTATTCCATGCAGCTGTCCTTATAAAATATCAGCCCGTGCTGGTCAGTCTTCTCGTGCTACACCCGGTATCCGCCGCCGAAACGCGGTCGGCGTTTCACCCGCGTACTTTTTGAAAACATTCGTGAAATATTGACTGCTGGAAAATCCCGTCTCCATCGCTATCGTCGTGATCGATTCGTCTGTATGAGCTAATAGATCACAGGCCTTTTCCAACCGTAAATTGTGCAGATACCCGTTCGGTGTCTGTCCCGTCTCTTTTTCAAAGTTTTTGTACAGGTATACTTCGCTGACCCCCAGATGCGAGACGACATCATGGATGTTTATGTCTTCTATGAAATTCTCTTCCATGAATGCGCAGGCCCGCTGCACATAGCTGTTTCCACTGTTCGATATCGCTGCTTCAAAACTGTGCACTGCCTCTATTACTATCGTCATTATCAGTGTTTTTATCCATGCTACCAACTTTGGTGAACATAATGCCAGCTGATCAGGATTCAACGCCGGTCTTTTATCATACGTCCGCCATTCATTCAATGCGTTGCCGTATTGCTCGAGCAACTGCATCAAAAACGGTGTAGCCCGCGCCACCCTGCTCTCGGATGCCTCAATCGTTTTATATACTTCTTCAAGTTCGCTTGCACTATACGGCGTACCACTCACTGACTGTTCTGTAAACGGATTTAATAGTATCCAGTACAGATTGCATGGGTAAAATATACCTTCCTTTCCCCGATGTGCCTCTCCCGGCTTGAAGATCGACAGGTTGCCCCCGGGTACTATCACATCCGAGTGATCCTGACATTCATAGATGATCTTTCCCTTGATTGTGAATGCCAGCTCATAGCCCTCATGTGTTTCCCAGGGATGCTTCTTCGCGCTTGGTTCTATCACGTGTCCGGAATGGTTCACCAACGGAAATTTCAGCTGCGAACCGAAGAATCCAAACAAATATTGTTTAAATACTTCCATACACTCCCATTGACATTAGCTTCTGTATTACATATTCTCTCTACCATTATACGTAATTTACCTTCTTTTCTCAAGTGTTTTTTTCGTAGGTCGCATGGCCAAAATTGTAAATGTATGATTTCATTAACTTAATAATTTTGATAGCATTTACCTGAATTTTCTGGTAAAATTAGTGAGTTTTGAAATTAATTCTTCTAAAATTTGTATCGCCCCCGGTTTCTTGGACACGGGTTAGCGGTTAATTAAGCTGCACCT
>CAZCLS010000457.1:0-3899 GCA_964499565.1 uncultured bacterium | reverse complement strand
CGGGGTCAGGCGTTGAATATTCACTTTTTATTTTTCAGTCGCAGTTTCGCAACCAGGATCAGAAGTATTGGCAGTATAACCGCAGGTTCTGGTATCGCGGCGATCTGTAAACCTGATAATGATCCGCCTTTGTATGAATCGTTGCGCACACACAGTACCGTAATCCAGTCGTCAACACTGTCAATCATTACTGTATCGGTCACATAATTTTTCCCATCGGTCCACTGCTCAACTCCGGCTGATGACGTGGTGACAAGATAGGGCGGGGTCATGGTGGTCCGGTTCGTGCCGATTGAGAAGGTAAACTCCTTGTCGGTCTGGTCATTGAGCCGAACGATGGCCCAGACCCGGTACTGCCTGGGCGGCAGACCCTTCACCCGCACGCCCAGGTCGTGACCGCCGCGGTCCACCTCGTAGCGGTCTTCCATCAAGGCCGTATCATAAATACCTGCTCCCGGCGCGACGGTATTGACCCAGATTTTCTCACAGGGCGACCAGGTAAACACAGTGTTATTCGGCACAGCGGTCGCCTGGAACGTCAAGCCGGGATCATGAACGCCGTCCGCGCCGACCAATCCTCCCGAAACATCCAGGGTCGCACCCATTCCGTTCCAGTTCGTGTCGGTACTGGAAAAGAAACCATCGGAATGACCCGGCGATTCGGCGCCCGCATATATTCCGCCAACCGTTCCCATATCGAATTGAATTTTCGTGACAGTCGCAACAACATTAGTCATGGTATTAGTATACCAGGAGGATACGGAAACCACATTGGAAAGGCGGATATCTTCGGATGAAGCGCCAATCAGCACATCAAACAGGCCGGACTCGACGACAAACATGTTTGTTTCCGGCGCCCAGAACGACAGGTTCCGGACCGGCAGTGAAAACGACACTTGTTTGAGTTCGTTCGTTTCCAGATGAATTTTAGTAAAATCCTTGAGTTGTTTCAAAGGCTGATACACCGATGATTCACCATCACGGACATACAGCTGAACCACCTCGTCCCCCGCGCGGTTTCCCGCATTTCTGACATCAAAACTGATGTTGACCGTATCATCAACACCTGCTTTATTAGTACTCAACTGCAGATTCTCATACTCAAATGTTGTGTAACTGAGCCCATAGCCGAACGGATACAGCGGGGGTGTGTCGAGATACATATAGGTTCTGCCCTGCTTAATTTCATAATCGGACAGAGGCGGCAGCTGGCCATCGGAAGCATACCAGGTCATCGGCAGGCGTCCGGCGGGATTATAGATGCCGAACAGCACATCGGCCAGAGCGTTGCCGCCCTGTTCGCCATGATACCAGAACGCGAGAACGGCCGGAACACTCGCCTCAATCCAGTTCACCGCCAATGGCCCACCGTTTTCCAGCACAACAATAATGTTCGAGTTCACGGCATATAATTCCTGCAGCCAGGCCAGCTGGTCTGCCGGCAAATTGATCGTCGACCGGTCCAGATTTTCGCCTTCATAGGCGGGACTCAAACCGATAACGGCAACAACGCTGTCGCTGGCCGCAGCCGCATTTTTTTCCCGGGCTAACACTGACGCGGCTGATACGCCCGGCTCCCGCCAGTACAGTTTAGCTACAGCTCCACCCGCCTGCTCAAAATATTCCATTACGATCTGATGGAGATACCCATTCGTCAAAGCAAGCGAAACACTGTATTCGGTCGGTGCCTGCTCTTTCCATTGGTCAATCAGCAGCCGGCCGTCTATATACAGTCTTACGCCGTCATCCACAGTCACAAATACCTGGTGTACCCCGGTTGTCGCCGGCAGCAGTGTTCCGCTCCAGCGCACCGAGAAATTATCGGCAGGAATATACGGATCGGGAGAACCGTCCTGCCAGTCGAAATCGACCGTAAGATCCGTACGGGTAAAGGGTGTGCCGCTGAACGTTTTGTTCGGGTAATATTCTCCGCGCAATCCCTGCTCCCCTTCTGCCGGAGTAGGCGGTTTCAGGTTTATTTTGGCGATGGGATACGCGCTGTCGCCATACAGCAGAGAACACATGCTGTACCGAACAATCGTATTCGACGAAGTATGATTCTGGATGCCTTCAAGCGGTGTCACGGGCGTACCGCCGGAGGTACCGGAATAGCCGCCCAACTGGACCACATCGGCATACGGGCCGAGAACGGCAATTGACGACAGACTATCCCTGTCGAGGGGCAATAGCGTTTCTCCGCCCGGTTTCCCGTTCTTCAGCAGCACAATCGATTCTCGTGAACATTCACGCGCCAGGGCGATATGTTCAGCCGACCCGATCACGTTTGTCGATATCTGAGTATAAGCCACCCGGTTGGTCGGGTCGAACAAACCCAGGCGGAACCGTGTAGCCAGTGAGCGCCGCAGTGCCTCATCAATGCGGGTTTCACTGATGCGGTCATGTACTGCCGCGTCGTACACATAATCACTGTAATAGGTCCATTCCGACAGAATATCACAGCCGGCATTCATCGCCAGCGATACACTCTGAACTTCCGACGTTGTATAATGGTGCCCGACCTGCATAAAATAACTTACACCGACATCAGTCACTAACGTTCCTTTGAAACCCCATTCATCGCGGATGATACCCGTCAACAGCCAGGGGCTGGCGCCGATCGGCACGCCGTTGATGCCGTTATAGGCACACATGATCGATTCCGCCTTCGCGTCCGTCAGGCTGGTTTTAAAGGCCGGAAAATAATACTCCCGCAAGGCCCTGTCGGAAATATAGGGACTGGCGTACAGACGTGATGTTTCATCATTATTGGCCGCAAAATGTTTGGGAGTCGCCGCCGTTTTTAAATAGTCAGGATCATTCCCCTGCAGTCCGTTAATAAATGCGGTTGCTATCCGCCCTGCCAGGCAAGGATCTTCCCCGTAGCACTCTTCGGTTCTGCCCCAGCGCGGGTCGCGCGCCATATTGATCACCGGGCTCCAGAAGGTCAGGCCGTGATACATCTCACTGTCCTGCCCATACACAAATTTAGCCCGGGCTTCATCTGAGATAGCCGCCGCGACAGCCTGGATCAAACCGGTATTCCAGGTAGCCGCCATAGCGATACCCTGTGGAAACTGGGTGGCACGCCCCGCCCGAGCGACGCCATGCACACATTCATTCCACCAGTGATATTTGGGAATTTCCAGGCGCGGTATCGCCGCGCATTCCATCATAACCTGCGACACTTTTTCCTGCAGGGTTAACCTGGCAATCAAGTCTTCCACCCGGTTAGTCATCGGCAGATCCGGATTCCAGAACGGCAGGTTGGTTAGCGCGGCCGGAGTGAATTGTGCAGTCATCACTGCCAGGATTACTAGAACGAACGCGGCTGTGTGTCTTGTTGTTTTCATGCATTGTGAAATCATATAGGAAACTCTAACTCTAAGTTATTTATAAAATCAGCTGCCAAGCTGATTTTCCTCAATATACCCAGGAGCGACATAACACCCATTCTTTTACCCACAGCTCACGCTGTGGGCTATGCTCTGTCGTCCCTCCCGGGACTTGCTCGTTGGACGACTCTTTTTACTCTGCCGTCCCTTCCGGGACTATTTTTCTTCAGCGTCGGAGACGCGACAGATTCTAGCCCACACCACCGGTGTGGATGTTCACGCTACTCTTCTACGCAAGCTCCGAAGGAGCGACAGAACAACCATGCACCACGTGCCCTGCCGTCCCTTTCGGGACTATTTTCCTTCAGCGGCGGTGCGTTGCAAAGCATCGAGGCGCAAGTACGTTATTACACCGTTACCGTCAATCACCTGCAAGAGTGAGCGGTCCTTTTGTACTATTTTACCATACTCTGTTACACTGACCCGGACTTCTTTCGGTGCCGGCTTTGTATAGTCAATCGGCACCTGGCCCGACACCCAGTCAGGAGTACCGACAGATATCGCCGC
>CAZCLS010000456.1:0-3911 GCA_964499565.1 uncultured bacterium | reverse complement strand
CTGTTATCACTGAGGAAGAGACCGGCGAGATTAACAGGGGCGTCGCCGGAATTATAGAGTTCTATGAACGCGGCCTGGCCGGCAGCGGGATTAGCGAGGATTTCGTTGATCCTGACCGTGGATATGACTGCATTCGTCGCTTCATCAATAGTGCCGGGATTCCCGCCGTCATAGACACTGGCTTCCCAGGCGCGGGGATTATTCTCGCCGTAATCGGGTTTGGTCATGACGAGGGAATGGCCATAGCCGTCTGCAGCCTTGGGCCAGGGATAGCGGTCATTGTATTCAATATCAAGCATGAGACCGCCGCGCGGATCAATAAGCTGGAGAATCCCGCCGGCGTTATTAAGCTGATTGGACCAGGGGCCATACGTTTCGGAAAGGGCATACGCGCTTTCGAGGGCGGTCGGGTCGGCGGCAACGACAATAAATGAACGGGCAGGGAAGATTGTACCGGGAGGGAAGGTATACTCGATTTCGCCGCTGAGGCGATAGCCGCTGATATCCCAGTCAACCGGTTCGGAATTAAACAGCTCGACAAATTCGAGATTATTAGAAGCAGGATTGTCCTGAGGATGGTACATGATTTCGGAGATAATCAGGGGAGTGCGGCGGGAAGACGGGCCGAGTTGGCGCAGGGAATCCAGTGACGGGGCGACAACATTCATGGTAATGGTGATGGCCGGTATGGATGGTGTCGGATTATCGAAAGAGATGATCGTAGAAAGTGACCGGGACGTTGTGTAGCCGGAAGCATTCATGGTAAAATAAATATCAACGGATTCGCCGGCATTCAAATTAGTGCTGACGGGAGGGTCAAGAGATAGCCAGGAGACGGGATTGGTGACGATAGAGAAAGAGACGGGCTGCTGGCCGGTATTCGAAATGGTTGCGAAAAATGTATGAGAGTCGCCGGCGAGGACATTAGCGGCATAGTTGGTTTGATTAATAAACAGGGCTGCATCGATATTCTGCCAGAGTTCAAAATAGTCAAAACCGCCTTCGAAGCCGGCCGTGCTCCAATTACCGACCGAGAGGCCGAGGTTGTAAACGCTGACAGCATTTGGGACAGTAGATTCACCGTAAAGTGTCCAGGCATCGTCTTCATTTTGTTTGGAATAAAAGCTGAAGAGGTTGCCAGTCCGGTCAAGTTTCAGCCAAGGTTGGGGAGGATTGATCCAGGACGTTTGTGAGATGTTGCCGTCATTGTTATACCGAAGGTTAGAACCATTCCAGACAGGCTGAGCGAGGCCCATGACCCAGTTCTCGCTGCCGTCTGGATACTGGGCGGCGAGGCAATAAGAAACATGCTGGATAGAATCGACCCACGGTTCGGAAATTTTGCATAGTGCGGAGAAATCGCCGGTAACCGTACGATAGAGAAGTGGAGCAGAATCGCAATAACCGATATTCAGACCGTCAGGAACGGTTGTTTTCAACTGACCGTTGATAGCTTCAACACGGGTTCCGGCAGTAGGGTTCATTAAATCATCCCAACCTGAACCGGACAAATTGACGGTGGAACCATCGTAATAGACGTGGTTTACATTGAAAGAGTCTTCAAAGACTTTAACGAGGGCAGCTGATGAAGGCGAAGTAATCAAGATGATTGCGACAGCGAATATGGAAAACGAACGTACAAGAGACATAAAACCACCCCAAAAGAATTAAAAAAATCCAACTTAGAGAGAGCAAATTCAATGCCAACATGTTCCCGGCAGAAGAAATGCTGGAAAATATGAAAACAATGATTATTATAAAGGTACATATAGTATCATAATATATGTCGGGAAAGTATGGCTGAAAGTTGCAAAAACATATCCGGGAATTACAGGATAAGGTGTCAGGGTTCAGGGTTCAGGGTTCAGGTGTGTCGGACAAGTCGGACAGGTCAGACGGGTCAGACGGGTTGTGAGGAATGACTGCGCAGGAGGAGGAGCAGCAGAAATGCGAGGAAGCCGGCGGTTGGTTCGGGTAATATATTCGTTTCACGCGGCGTAGAGGGATAAAGATAAAAGATATTCGTTGCGCCATCGGGCCAGCGGCCATCGGTGATATCAGGATTCTGAGGACCGAAGACAATGCGATCGATGACCGAGTCCTGGTGAGAAATGATAATTTGCTCTCCGCCGGCGCTGAGCTTGAAGTTGGCATGCAGATCGGCATTAAAACCGTTCTGCTCGGGCTGCCGGTCGGCCCAGACGAGCAGGAAGCCGTTAGAAGGGATGATCGTACCAGGCGGAACCATCCAATCGTCCGTGCCGTCCGAGAGGACACAGCCGGAAATATCGGCGGGCTGCGCGGCAGGATTATACAGTTCGAACCAATCATCATAAGCGTTATCGGCGGGGTCCTGAAAGGAATTGACATTAGAAGACATCCATTCATTGATATAGACAGTCACAGGAGACCAGTTCAGAATATTTGGCGCGCCGGGCGTCGGAGTTGAGAAAGTGTAACGGAATTGGGGATCGGCATCGGGATAGGAGCCGAAGGACGTATTGGAGCTCATTGGCGCGAAAGAGAGGGAATCAATGAGCTGGGTCATTCCGTTGTCGATCCAGGTCAGGCAGACAACAGCATTAGTATTATTGAGAAAGAACGGGGCATGCAAGTTTGATGGGGTAGATTCAGCTGGCTCAGCATCAACCCAGACGATAAAGAACTGGCCGTTAGTAGGCTGGAAGGCATCCGGGAAAGCATACTTGGTCGGATCGCCGGGATCATCGCTTAGATACAAGCCCTGAAGCGTAGCGAGGGATGATGATCTGATGGCCTGGAGCCGCAGGTCGAAGCTGATATCGGAACTGTCAGCGGTAACCTGGTGGATTTCAACCGCTATGACATTTGTACCGGCCTGCAGCAGGGAAGGAGTGACAGTGGTTTGAACAAAGGAGGATTCTTCCGTGCCATATACCGTCGTTGAAGCGAACGAGAGGTAGGAGATTGGGTCTTCCATGTAATCGCGGCGGATTTCAGCGCCGTTGAGATAGACAACGGCGCCATCATCGCGCACCAAATCGATAGACAGAGCGGCAATATCGGCAGGATTCTCCAGGAAGAATTCATGCAGGAAATAGGTGGTTGGATATTTGTTGTTCGAGTCCGGACCGAAACTGAGGATGGTCGTTTCATCACCGTCGCCATACCCGAGCTGAGCGGGACCGGAGTTCCAGGAAGAATGATTGAAACCGGGAGCACGCCAGGCAGTGCCCTGGTCTGAGCCGTCGTCGAGGTAATACCATGCAGCCCCGGCGGGCACGAGAGTAACGGAAGACGTAAGGGTGGAACCCTGGAACTGGTTAACTAATTCTATCCAGGGGTCATGATCACCGAAATTATCTATGGGGCCGGATGAATTAAGCGTTTGGATTTCATTGAACCAGACCTGCGGGAATGGCGTCGGAGCAGTAACCTGGTTGGGCGCACCGGGAGTAAAGGGGGAGATAGAGCCGACAGCCCAGGCGGTAGCACGGCGGTTATCGAGGCTGTGGTCTATAAGTTGCAGAGACGGGCCGAATCCATCGGCAGCAGCCGGCCAGGGCCAGGCATCATCATAAGAGACACTGTCAACACAGAAATCACTGTTTGACAGTGAATCATGTTTCATCAATTTGATTTCTTCTCCGGCATTATTGAGCTGGTCTGGGTATTGAGAGAGAATAGCAATGTCAGAGCCGTAAAGGGCAGTAAATCCGGCGATGTTTTCGACCACGACGGCATACTGGCCCGGGGCGATGAAACAGTCGGAAGGGAAGGTGGCATCAACGCCGGTGATCCAATAATTGGAAAGAGCGATGGGGAAGAACGGAGAAGGATTATACAGTTCGATAAACTCCCCGCTGTTCGCGGCGGGATGGTACATAATTTCGTTAATGACCAGGGCATCGGTTTGGGAACCGCCGCCGGTA
>CAZCLS010000455.1:0-3921 GCA_964499565.1 uncultured bacterium | reverse complement strand
TGGGCGTCAACGAAGACGAGGCCAAGGGCAAGGACATCGGCGCCGGTGACCAGGTCGATAACAAACAACTCGCCGGGGTCTTCATTCGTTGCCAGGTAATAGTATTTATTATCGGCGACGCCACTGCCCCAGAGGTTTGGTATGGTCGTATTCGTCCATACCGGAGTACCGACATCTGCAGGGGGGCCGCCATAGTAATACCCTTTCCGCTGCGTTCCGTTGCCGACCAGTGGCCAGGGTTCCGCCGCGAGCGGTGCCGTGGCGCCGAACGGGCAACCCTTCCATCCTGCCGTTCCGGAGTATTTGGAACAGGAGGGGAAATCGTTATAGGTTGTCAGCGTCGGATCAACACCGTAAATGGCATTGCTGTTGATAATGCTCACACATCCGGCAGCGTCGCTCACAACCGCAAGGTCCGGTGTGTTAAAGGAAATGATCGTATCCAGCGTAACGTCGTTGGTAACCGGATTACCGCCGATCAAACCTGTCTGTTTATACAGCCCCCCTTTCTCACAATTATCGAAAATTGAATTTTGGATCAGCGTGTTAGGCATAGTCTGGACCGCAACGGCATATCCGGTGAAATCCAGGCCGGGTGAAGTTGAAGCGAATTGGTTGACGAACGTACAATGTTCAATAACAGTGTCATGTGAATGAGTGCTGCCGGTACCGAGATCCCAGAAGCGGTCGAACACGCCGCACACGCCGCCATCGACGAGGACGTTTCTGATAGTGTTCTGATAGACATACGTGCCATAGAGGAACAAGATGCCGCTGGCATTGCCGGTATTGTTCATGGTAATCGCCACGTTATCAACTATGCAGTTTGTGCACGACCAGCCATAAATGGCAGCGGCATAATCACCCGAATCGGGATAATTTTCAACCACGACCGAAAAATTTTTGAGTGTGGTGCCGGTGCCGCTCAGATAGAAGGCACGAGGAGCTGTACTGCTGAAATTGTTCGTATCAAGCATATTGTAGAAAAATGTTTGATCCGGCCCGTCACCGCGCAGAGTGAAGTCGGTCAGAAAACCGGCACTTCCGATGCCGGCATACACGTTCTGCATAGGTACCGCATTGGTATTGCTCAAACCGCGGCTGAATTCATTCGTGTAATGACCGGCCAGGACATGCACGATGTCTTCGTTGACGACCTGGTCCATGGCATGATACACGGTTTTGAACGCGGTCGCAGGGGTTAGACCATCATTGGCATCATTACCGGTTTGGGAAACATAATAGGTAACCGGTGCGGGCGGCACATCCGGATTGCCGTCCGGACCGTCATCAAAGTTGTTTGATACAGTAGTCGAACTGATAGCGAAATTGTAAATACGGAACTCGTTGACTGTACCGACGAAGGCCGCTTCGTGGTCCCACTGTGCCTTGCCTAACCAGCATTGCTGTCCATCGGCATCGGGCACATAGATCGGGCCGTTCATAACGTCTTCAAAAAAGAGCGTGCCGTTTTTATACACTTTAAAATCAACGCCTTTCATAGTAACGACGAAATGCGTTTCCACATTCGGATCGCAAATAACGGTGGGAACATTAATGTTTTTATATCCGCCATAAAACGGCCGCTGGAGCTGAATAGGAGATATTGCTACTGCAACACCATCGCTACCTTTAAAGTATGCAATCGGCGTTACGCCGCCATTACCTGCAGCGGGGGTAATCCACATTTCAAGCGTGGCTTCGTCCATATTCTTCCAGACTTTTCCGGGGAAATCGACAATCGGGGTGTTTTCATTGGCCGCACCTACGCCGCCCGGGAATACAGCCTGACCGTCAACAATGGTTACGCCGTTGTATAACGTTGCATCGGCCTGGTCAAAGGCAATGCTGTCGGTCGCATCGTCATCAAAACGATAGCGGTGGGTTAATGTGCCGGCATACGTGAACGATGCTGCGGTCAGCATCACGAGTATAAACAGTTTCATTTGAGACTCCTCAATTATTATTTTAAAAAAGATCATTAAATATGTTAAGGCAATTTTCGGCAGTAGTCAATGGACTAATCCCTCAATAATTTGTACTATAACGATGTTCCACACATTATGCCAACAAAAATACAGCGACACCACACCATGCAGCAGCCACTAGTATACTGTGTTGTATAACACAATATGCTCGCGCATCGCATGCACCGATATAATACAAATGATCAGTAGCAAACTGAACTGTTCAGTCTTTTTTCGTTGAGACTCGACCACTAGCGGTATACACTTTTACAGTATATCAGCTTCAATCTCTTGTAGTTTGCGCTTCATTTTAGCTCAGATAGCGATGCAGAAGCAGACTGAACCCTATCAGAACGGCGCTGGCCAGGAATGGTTCGGGAACCGGATCACCGTCAGGACCTTCATCATAGTTTTCCTCAACATCTTCGAGGCTCAAGGCGAAATCATACATGCGGAATTCATTGAGTGTGCCGACAAACGCCGGTTCATGATTCCAGTACGCTTTTCCCAGCCAGCATTCCTGACCGGGGGAATCCGGCACGAGAAAATCACCGTTCATTGCGCCCTCATAAAACAACGCTCCGTCGACATATAACCACATTGAGGTGCCTTTCATCGTAACCACGTAATGAGTTTCCACACCCCCGGGACAGATGCGCGCGCCGGGATTGATATCTTTGTACCCGCCATAGGTCGGGCGCTGGATTTGGATCGGGGAAATGGCGACAAACGCGCCGTCACTACCCTTAAAATTTGCGATTGGAGTGTAGGTATGGGTAACGGAAGCGTTCGGGGTAATCCACATTTCAATGGATGCTTCGGAGAGATTCTGCCATACTTTTCCGGGAAGAAATACAAGCGGAGTATTAGTGGTTGATGAGCCGGTGCCGCCGGGGAACACCGCTTGTTCATCAGCAACGGTAACGCCATTCGACAAGACGCCGTCCGCCTGGTCGATCACAATACTGTCCGCCGCGTCGTCTTCGAAGCTGTAGCGGTGGGTTATGACGCCGGCATAGGCGATGGTTGTAACGCACACTAATAATAAGAATAATGGTTTCATGTGAGCCTTCAAGGTATGTGTTAATCACAAACGTTATCTATCGCGTTATTGTATTGTAGCATACTTTGCGAAAAGAGAGTGTTAGTATTGTTGGCGGTGAACATGTATAACACCACCGGGCGGTTCTCCGCCCGGTGGTGAGAAGAATAGAGCATCATAATTTTCTGCGCCAGAGCGCGACCAGGGCCAGAGCGAGCAGCATCGAAAAGCCCGCTTCAGGCACGCCGATCCGGACAACCATCCCACCGTCAGTCTCGATGACAACATCGCCGTTGGGCAGAATTGCCGGCCAGGAAGTCGAACCATTGCCGTTGTTCAGCGGAATAGACCAGAGCACCGTGGCACTGGTGCCGTTGTCTTTTACAGCAAAAACGGTCGCGCCACTGCGGTTGTCGACACCATAGACAATGCCGTCCTGGCTGACAGCGCATCCGCCGCGCATCTCGAGGATGTCAGGCGCGATCCATTTCAATGTACCGTCTTCCGTGTTAAGCGCGCGCAGGCCCAGCAGCGAACTGACATAGAGTGTGGCATTATCCATGCTCAGGCAATAACCGCCGCGCCAGGCATTAGCCTCGAATGCGTATGACCAGAGTGGTTCACCGTCCGGACTCAATTTCACTACAACGTGCTGGGTAACTCCGGAAAGGCCGTTTAATCCGCCGTAAATATTGCCGGCATCATCCACAATCGGTTCCATGAATCCGATCCCGGTTTCACCTTCGGTAAAGGTCCATAGATTTGAGCCGTTGGATGTATCGACGGCACGGATATCGCCATCGTTGGTTTTGTAATACAGCGCTGATCCATCGGCGTTCAGCGACACGCCGTTGGCGGTCCATGTGGCGGCCTGGCTGTTCACGTTTTTCCAGAGCAGGGTACCATCCTCAG
>CAZCLS010000454.1:0-3927 GCA_964499565.1 uncultured bacterium | reverse complement strand
TTGAGAATCATTCCAAGTATGGCGATACAATATATTATCATAACGACAATGAGCTATGGGTTAACCTTTTTATTCCATCTGAACTGGACTGGAAGAAGAAAGGAATAACAGTCAGGCAGGAAACGAAATTTCCTGAAGAAGACACAACCATTCTGACATTATCAATGAAAAAACCGCAGAAGTTCGCGGTCAATATTCGGGTACCCTATTGGGCGTTCAGCGGAGCGGAAGTAACCATTAACGGGAAAAAAGAAAAGCTGAAGACCAAACCGCGGAGTTATGTGAAGCTTGAACGCGTCTGGAAAGATGGTGACACGATAGCCGTGCGGCTGCCTATGAGTGTGCATGTGTATCATGCGCGTGACAACGAAAAGCTGATCGCCCTGATGTATGGGCCAGTTGTTCTGGCGGGGGAACTGGGACGCGAAGGCATGCCTGAGAATGATATCGTATCGGATAACAAAGCCTATTCACGGGTGCTGCCGCCTCCTGTACCGGTACTGGTAGTTGACGGCAAAAAACCGGATGAATGGCTTAAAAGAATACCAGGCCCGGGCTTGAAATTTAAGACGGTTAACGCGGGCAAACCGGTTGATGTCAGTCTTATTCCCTTATATGATCTGCATCATCAGCGCTACACGGTTTATTGGGACACGATGACGAAAGATGAATGGCTTGCGCGTCCGAAGCTTACACCTGTTACGGTTGACGAGAAAAAGCTCGCGCAGGGTGTTGACTACGCGTATTATGAAGGTGAATGGAAAAACCTGCCGGAATTCGGGAAACTCACCCCGGTTAAAACCGGCAGGACGGAAAATTTTGATTTAGCGGCAAAGAACCGCAATGACAATTTCGGGTTCGTCTTTTCAGGATATGTGAAAATCGACAAAGCGGGCGAGTACAGTTTCGGGATCAACTCAGATGACGGCTGCCGGATGATGATATGCGGCAAAGAAATAATTTTCCAGGATGGCATAGGCATATTCGAAGCCAAACCGTGCCAGCCGATACACATGAACCCGGGATATTACCCGATCAAAGTCAGCTTTTTTGAAGGGCAGGGTGGGGAGCATCTGGAAGTAAACATGTATGGTGGAGCAGGCAGTGGCTGGCAACGGGTAAGGAACGAACAACTATATCGTAAAAAGTAAAATTTGGTATACTAGCATTCATAACAAACCCTGGGAGTCAGCGCTATGCCACCAACTGAACAAAGTCTGCCGATTCTATCCCGGCGAAAATTCATTGCCAGTACCGCGGCCGCCGCGGCAAGTTTCATGATTATGCCGGGAACCATTTTTGCCAAAGACGGACAATCCCCAAACAATAAGCTTAACATAGCCTGCATAGGGGTAGGAGGCAAAGGCTGGTCGGACCTGGAAGGAGTGGGGGGCATGTACATTGAGGAAGAGAAGGACGCGGAAGGGAACACGGTCAAGACATTGAAAGGCAGTGGAGAAAACATAGTAGCGCTATGCGATGTAGACGCCAACACTCTCGCCCGGGCGGCACACTTATATCCCAAAGCGAAGACATTCAAAGATTTTCGGAAAATGTTCGATGCTATGGCAAACAGCATAGACGCCGTCGTGATCGCAACACCCGATCACACTCATTTTCCGGCGGCGATGATGGCGATCAAGCTGGGTAAGCATGTATTTGTGCAGAAGCCGCTGACTCATACGATCTGGGAAGTGCGCCAGTTGGCACGTGCCGCGCGTGAGCATAAGGTGGCGACCCAAATGGGCAACCAGGGTCATGCCGGGGAAGGCATCCGCCGCATAAAAGAGTGGCTCGATGCGGGAGTGATCGGGCCGGTGACAAAGGTGGCATTCTGGACCAACCGTCCGATCTGGCCGCAAGGCATCGAACGGCCGCAGGAAGCGCAGCCGATACCTGAGTATTTGGACTGGGACGTGTGGCTTGGCCCGGCGCCGGAGCGGCCGTATAACAGCGCCTATGTTCCGTTCAGATGGCGGGGTTGGTTTGACTTCGGCTGCGGAGCGTTGGGCGATATGGGCTGCCATGTTATGGACGCGCCGTGGTGGGCGTTGGAGTTAGGCGCGCCGGAAAGTGTTGAGGCGGCCACATCGCCGGTGAACACTGAAACATTTCCCAAAAGTTCCGTTATCACGTACCGTTTTCCTGCTCGCGGCAGCAAACCACCGGTGGAAGCTATCTGGTACGATGGCGACATAGAAGTGCCGCTGCCGCCGGAATTCGAGCAGGGCAGATCGGTCAACCGTGATGGCGGCTCGTTTATGTATGGTGAGAAAGGCACCATCTGGTGTGATACCTATGGCGGTAGTCCGCGGATAGTACCGGAAGAGAAGATGAAGGAAATGCGGTCGTCCCTGCCGCCCAAAACAATTCCCAATTCCCCCGGTGTATACAAGGAATGGATAGAAGCCTGTAAAGGCGGCAAACCGGCCGGATCGAATTTTGATGTATCTGGTCCTTTGACCGAGACGGTTCTGCTTGGGAATGTTGCTCTTCGGGCCCGTAGGAAAATTGAATGGGATTCAAAAAATTTGAAGGTTACGAATGTTCCGGAAGCCAATCAGTATATCCGGCGCGAATATCGGAAAGGGTGGGACGTGTGAGATGTGAAGATGGTTAATGGATGATGGGTAATGGAGTTGTTGGGGTTCAGGGTTCAGGATGGTCAGACAGGTCAGACAAGTCAGACAAGTCGGACAAGTCAGACAAGTTGGACAAGTCAGACAAACGTGAGCTGCATGAATTTGACTGAAAACATAAAAAGGAGATACTGATGAACAAAAGAACAATGATAGGAATGGCAGGAACACTTATTTTGTTTTTCAGTGTGCCTGTCCGGGCTGATCCGATCACGGGGCCACGGGAGAACCCTACCCGCCTGGATCGCTGGGCCGAAACGCTGGGCTGGCAGTTGGGCGTTCAAGCCTACAGTTTCAACCGCTTCACTTTTTTTGAAGCGGTGGATAAAACAGCCGCTTTGGGGTTGAAGTACATCGAGGCGTATCCCGGGCAGCGGATTGGAGCTGGTACGGGAGACACGGCTGTTATGAGTTTTACAATGAGTCCCGGCGCGCGCGCTGCAGTGAAAAAGAAATGTGCTGATAGTGGAATCCGGCTGACGAATTTTGGCGTGGTCACTCCCGGCTCAACCGGAGAATGGCGGGAGTTATTTGAATTCGCGCGGGAGATGAGTATCAGCACAATCGTGACCGAACCGGCACCGGAGAAGATGGACCTGGTAGAAGCATTGTGCGACGAGTTCAAGATCAACATAGCCATTCACAATCATCCCAAGCCGTCACGCTACTGGAATCCCGACACGGTGTTAGCACTGATCAGCAATCGCAGCGAGCGAATTGGGCTGTGTGCCGATACAGGGCATTGGCGTCGTTCGGGACTTGATCCGCTGGCATGTCTGAAAAAGTGTGAAGGGCGGATAATCAGTCTGCATTTCAAAGACCTTAACCAGGTCGAGCAGCCTGCTCACGATGTGCCCTGGGGCACCGGGGTAAACAATGTATGGGGCATGCTGACAGAACTGAAGCGGCAGAAATTCAAAGGAGTCTTTTCGATTGAATATGAATATAACTGGAACAATTCGATGCCGGAGATTTCGCAATGCATACAATATTTCAATCTTGTTTCAGCGGCTCTGAGTCCGTATGGATTCAGGCCATTATTCAAAACAGGTTTATCTGACGCCCAGTTTCCTGCGGGCGGCTGGGTGATGACGAATGATATTCTCAGCGCGCAGGGCAAGGGGGATATCTGGACCAAAACGCGCTACAGCAATTTTGTATTGAAAGTAGAATATAAAACAAAGAAAGATTCCAACAGCGGCGTATTCCTGCGGACGGGCAGCATACAGAACTGGCTGCACACGGGAATGGAAATTCAGATACTTGATCAGCCGAATGACAATCCGAA
>CAZCLS010000453.1:0-3941 GCA_964499565.1 uncultured bacterium | reverse complement strand
ACCGGTTTGTGGCGTGGCTGAAAAAGCATACCAAGGGCCAGGCCCAGGTGCGAACAGCAGTGCAGACGTACCGCCAGGTGGTGCGACTGCTGCAATTCTATGACCGTGAACCGGCCGTGGCGAAGGCGAAGTCCATCAAGATAACACGCCAACTGGGCGCCGTGTCGAGCCAGGCGGGAGACGATAAGACTGATATGGCTGTAAGGGGCGAGGATCTGGAGAGGCTGAAACAGCGGATACTCGATATCACCGATCCGCCATGGCTGAGAGTGATCCTGCTGGTGCTGTTCGGGACCGGATGCCGGATCAGCGAGGTGGTGGGGCTGAAGATGGAAGAGATCAGAGACGGCGGGAAGGCTCTGTACGTGACCGGTAAAGGGCATAAGGCCGGTATGGTGGAAATAATCTGCCCCGAGGCTGCGGAAGCGCTGAAGGCGTACCTTAAAGACCAGTGTGCCGGCAGGAAGCCGAACGAGTATGTCTTCCAGGCCGACCGCAGGAACGCAGCTCCGCATATCGCCACCAGAGTAGTCCAGATATACCTTGCCAGGATACTGAAGGAGCTGGGACTGAAACAGAACCAGCTGTGCGGACACATCTTCCGGCATACCTGGGCGACACTGGCTGTGGAAGCAGGGGTTCCGCTGGACATCGTACAGCAACAGCTTCGGCACGCATCGATAGCCACGACGATGAAGTTTTACAGTCACCGATCGCGCGAGAACAGGCGTACGGAAATGAAGAAGATTAAACTATAAACGGAGACTACTATGATCACGTTCGGCATGATTCTGGAAGCGGTCACGACAGCGATAATTGTACTACTCGCCTACCACTTCATCATGGCATAACATTACACACAATCACCAATGAAAATAGCACCCTTCATGGGTGCTTTTTTTATGCCGCTTCAGCCTGTAACTTTTCGATTATTCCGTCCGGAGCGATTTCCGCCACAGGCTCCAGGATGGCCGACAGAAAGCCGATCTGCTTTTCGGTCATACTACACTCGCATACTTCCGTGCGATCGATCGCGGCACGGATGCAGCCGTTGGAAATAATTAGCAGTACCTCCAGGGCCATCGCACGTCCCAACAGTTCCATGTGATCTTCTTCGGATTGCGACTCGGATTCAATCATCGACTGACACACGATCACAATAAACTCGGACTCTTCAAATGATAATTTCATTGCGCCACAAAAGGGTTTCTGGTTAAGCAAAAACTATACAAAATATTTTTGGAAATTGCAAGCGGAATTTCGTACTTTTTCATAATAGAGTTGCTGGTTGCCTGTGCCGCTGCGGCACAAGGCCAGGAGCTGGTGGATCGGAAGACGGCATAAGAGAGTACGATGGAGTTCTTCCAGGGTGTTTTCGCGGATCGATTTCAGCACCGCATAACGGACGTAAGCATACCTGGCCGTGGCAACAGCGGCGGCATAGCACGGATCCGTTTCGTATGCATCGCAGGTTTGACACCAGTCCGCCAGGAATGCCGGACTGGCCTGGATCCGGCGAGTGCCCGTGGCGAACATGGCGACAGGCGCGAACGGAACCGTAAATAACGCGGCAGGATCGCACACCAGGCGTTTTTCTCGGAGAGACTGGTACGTTTCCATGGCGAGAGGCGAGATTGACTGCCTGAGGCTTGATTTCGAGGCGTAGGAAACGCAGACGCAGCAGGGAACGGCCGAAGATGCCAGGTAGCGGTGCTGAGATCCGTCGCGATGGACATACACGCCATAACAGCGCATCGCGGCTAACGTGGCGATGTATTCGGACGCATCAGACATAACGGCGGTCTACCCCCCCTACGGATGCTTTCAGTCGGCTGGAGAACAGGCGGTGCCTGGCAGTCGTCTTACGAGCCAGGTCGGGCACGGACGGGTCAACCACATCGACCACAACGCGCTCCAGAACATCAGGCCGATCGACCGAGCGGACCGGGGCGAGGGCCTTGGACTGGCGCACGGCACCGGCCGGCGTAAGCAGGAAGGCTCGCTCGAAGACCGGGAGCTGATCGGCCAGGGCGATGGCATCGTCGTATGTTATGAGCAGGTTTAGAGCTCCGGCCGGGGCGCAGCCACACCGCGCTATTACGGCAGCGCGTTCCTGCGGGGACGATAGTTCGTGCGGGACGAGCACTTTCGTGCGCATGGGATCTAACACATGGCTTATGGCGTGGTAGATAGCTATCCGCTCCGTCAGGAAGATGTTGGACTCACCACGCATGTGGGTGATACAGTCTGCTATGGTACGGTTTCGCGATCTGTCGGCCAGCATCGATGCCAGGGTGGCACGCTCGTCGAGGGTGCGTCCGGACGCGGTCGACTTCATAACGGGCGTATTGAACGCTGTGGCGACAGGGCGCACCAGGAGGTGGACCCTGGACAGGTTGTTGTGCAGGATGGGTCCGATGCCGCATGCGTACGATGACGCCCAGGAAAGATTGAGCAGATCGGGCACATCGATGACAAAGCGGTATCGAGCGGGAGACTGGGACAGGAGGTCGAGGTCGTCTGCGCCGACAGGGGCGAGGAGGACGACGATGCCGTCAGGGTCGACCCGTTTGTGCCAATCGCTCATTGTGATCACCGCGGCGTATTCGCGCCAGTCGGCGAATCCGATGGCATCGTTCCAGGCTATGAATTCGGCCAGGCGGTCGCCGTCAGCAACCACCACCGTGACGGCCTGGCGGAAGGCGGATGCCATATTCCGCACCATGTTCGGCACGGCACGGAACCAGCAGCCGCGGGACCAGAAGATGAATCCGCCGTCGCGGACCGCCCAGGCATTGAAGTCGTACTTGTCCGTCGGGAAGCGCGGTTCGACTTCCGCTTCGAGCGGCACCCGGGTGCGGCGGTCTTCGACCACACCGGACCCGATAAAGGCGGATACAGAATCGTACGCGGCCGCCCGGCCGAGGCGGAGGGAGGATACCCCGTCCTGGGCGCCGACAGGATGGCCGGCAACCAGGGATCCGACTATGCCGCCGTCGAGCTTGCCGGCCGAGGTGATGAATACATCGGAAGAGAGTGTTATGCTAATTTTATCAGGGTTCATAGTGTTTCCTTAGAATAAAAATTCTATTCTTTCAGATGAATATACTTTGTCGCCAATAACAGCATTGAGATATGCTTCAGTTTCTTCATCACAATCTATTGTTATTCTCGCATCCCCGTCAGACCCGGTTGTAATATATCTCCATTGTGTTGCCGTTTGTATAACCGTGCAATCCGTTTCGCCAGTTATATACGGGACAAACGCTCCCGAGCACGGGGCGCCACCGGCTGATGTAGACAACCATACCGGGAATCCAAAATTTTCCGATACCGCCGTTCCATCAAGATTTTTTACTGCTATCGTATAGTATGGGAAAGTAACATTTGGGTCCGCCTCTGCGGTTGACCGGGTAAGAGTTACTTGATATATGTGCGTGTGCACAAGAGTATGAGCAGTTGTTTTAGCCGTGTTTGTTGCCGCCACTAACTGTTCGTATGGTACAGGGCGGCCGGAAGCGGAAGCCGTGGCGATTCCATATATCGAAACGGAGCTTGACGTATTTCCGATTGATACAGGCCCGTTGGCCGACGCCCCGGTTCCGCCGTTTACATATATCGGACCGCCGTTGGCCGCACTTGAATTACCGCCTTGCAGATACAAAGGACCGCCTGTCACACTTGGCATCGACGGACCGGCCGAGTAAAACGTACTCCCCCTGACATACGTCCCCCCCATTGTAACACCATACGATGACCCGCTATACGTGTTTGAAAACGTGCCACCCCGAAAATAGGTGTCTCCTACATTCCAGGTCATATACTGTTGGTTTACGTTCATACCGTGACCGTGAAAATCTATATCCGGAGCCGTGCCGGCCGCGTCTACATACGGTTCGATTCCGACACTATACATTTTACCGGCCGCACCGGTAAATTTT
>CAZCLS010000452.1:0-3944 GCA_964499565.1 uncultured bacterium | reverse complement strand
CCTTCCGCCCTGCTGTCCCAGATGTTGTACAACAGCGGTTCCTTGCGGATCGGATGCGTGTTATGCAGTTCCCGCTGCTTCTCGAGCCAGTGGATCATGTGGCAGCGCAGCGGTAATAAATGACTGTATTCAATATATGTGAAGATATCCAGATGCGCCGGAGGGACTAATCCGCCTACCTTTCCGCCGCTCAGATGCATATAATCCGGCACCGAGAAAATCTCCTGCTCGCGCAGGAAATTGATGAATTCAGGGTAGGCCGCATCGACCCGCGCCTGCATCTCCTCGACCGAAGCCGGCAGTTCCAAGTGCGGCAGCTTCCGGTTGCGATGCTCTTCCAGCGCCAGGGTTGCCCACGACCGCTCCAGTTCACGGCTAATGAGCGCTTCCTGCTCTTCCCAGGAGTATGGTACCAGGTGGACATGCTTCATCGACCAGTTAAATTCTTCTATGCCGATGCCGTCAAACGAATCGGCCATAGCGGCATGCCGGTTCTCCAGCCAGCCCAGGAAATCCTCCACCGCGTTCCCGGTTTTCTCAACTGCGTCTACCATCTCGGGATGCACGTCAGCCAGCTGTTTGACAAGCTTTTGCAATACACGGCTCTCATGTTGCTTCTGCCGGATACCAAACAGGTACAGGTCTTTCGTGCCGGCTTTTAACACTTGCTTGGCATGCGCCAGGATATTAGGTATCGCCTTAATCTTATTATGAAAAAATACCTTCTTTTCCTCGCTCAGAGGAAAAGACATAGCAAACAATTCTAATGTTCCATGCATGCGCGGCGCTTCGCGCGCGGGAACATCCGACTCATCCGACTCGATCACCGAATAGAACGACGGATCACGCTCCCAGGGTCTGAGTGTTCGATGATCAAATTCCAACCCGTTCATCTCGGCCCGGACAAGCTCATAGTCGATCTTCTGTGAAACAGACCAGCCGGTCGTGTCTAATGATGCCAGGCGCCGGCGGAAATCAGGCAGCCGCCGTTCCTGTTCGAGCATGATATCGCGGGAATACAGATGCACGCCATCCACAGCCGGCGTTTCCTGATAAGCCCGGAAATCGTTGAACAATCGAACTAATTCAGTATACCCGTCTGCAGTCTGCGATTCATTCATCATATATATGTCTCCACCGTTATCGCGGTATCACCGCGGATAGTTATTCATAACGAGTTACAGTGTACCAAATGAAAGTAAAATAGTCCATATACTATTCAGTGCAAACGCAAGCACCTGGAATACGCCGCTGGAGTACAGGCTTCAGCCTGCATTTTTTATCAGCTGTCACTTAAGCAGTTCCAGTTTCAAGGTCTGAAAGGCCGCAGTACGTCAGCCCGGAGCGCCGCCCCGGGTATGGTCACCACCACCTGCCAAGCCCTGTAAGGGCGGAGTAAAAAACACCGCAGCTTGCGACCTGCAGCCTTCTGTCAATTATCTTTGAACTAATCCACTGATTCCAAGCCTTAGTAGCCCCAGGGCTGTTTCAGCCCGGGGCCTGCCTGTTCACACCCATACACCTGTGACTGCCCACTATGTTTTTTTGGGGATTGGCACGGGGGATTATGCAAACTGATTCACCGGCGACGCAAGGTTGCCAGGGCCTTTATGGGAAGCCTGCATTGGGGCGACTAAGTGTATTGTACTCTATACCTGTACCAGTTTTTGACAGTCCGGCCTGTCCGGCTACTGCCGGAAGGAGCTGTCCTACTGTATATCTTTCAACCAGGCGGGGTCTTTATGGTAATTGATCACCCAGACCTTGTTCCAGGTGTGGTCAAGTACCACTAAGTTGTCCTGATCATCAAACTGCATCTCCGCCGCGGCGCCCATCGGCAGTTCGATAATCGCGTCCGGTGTTGCTTTCTCCAGCGGCGTGCGGTACAGGTATAATTGCCGGACCGCCCGCAGTTTTCCATTCCGGTAATACCCGTCGTTGCCGATTACCATTTCATTGTTTTTACTGAACGCAACTGACACCGGTGAAAACGGGTGATCGACCGGCATGTTACCGCGGCAATATTCCGTCTGGTCAAACCGTTCGACGCAATAGATCTTTTTAGCCTGCATATCGGGAAACATTCCTTTGATCGCTTTCAGGTCCTGCGCCAGAAAAGCTATCACCCTGCCGTTCGGATGCCCTTCATACGTATTATCGATGACAAACAGATTCCCGAGGCGGTCGAACTTGATGCTGTTTACATCACCGAAACTGGCCGCATCGGGTTTTGTCATGCCCCGGTTGGTTTCGTTCGTTATCTTGTTATCCTGGCCGATAACCGCGTCAACTAACAATTTTCCATTCCAGTCATCAGGATTTTTCACCCGCAGCAGGCGGTGACCGTCCAGAACCCACAGGCGCCGGTTCTTCTTGTCGAATGCCATAGCCTGCGTGCGGTACGGCACTTCGGTATTCGGATCATCGGCCCAATACAACGGCACAAGCGTGCGCAGCGGCTCAGCGCCTTCAACAAACGGCAGTTGGTAGATGATCATCTTGCCGTGCTCGCTGCCTGCCCACAAACGGTTTTTGTCGTCAATCGTGTGATGTGACCGGTCAACAATATGGTTTCTTTTCGTGATGGCATAGCCACTATCCTGTCCGATAATAATATCAGCCGGGGACCCGTTGGCTTTTTTCAGATAGTCGTTCCAGACCATGTAACGCAGATGATCCCGCACGATCAGCTGGTTTTTGAATACTACCATACCGACACGATCAAGCCGCCAGTGGACGGTATCGACCGGTTGATCAGGAAATAAACCGCCGTTCGCGGCCGGCAGAGCAGTTCCTTTTTCGGTTTCATGCACGCCGTACGGCAGAGCATAACGTGAGACTCGATTCCGGGCTTCGTCAGCCAGGTAAATGTTGTTATCACTATCGAACCCGATCGAACCGCCCGGCCACAGCAGATTGTACGGAGCTATCGGGTCGAGACCGCTGCGGGAGTATACTTCGTATTTGCCGCCGCGGGTCACGGGATCGGGCGCACCGATAGCCATGAGTATTTCTCCATTTTTATCGAGCAGCATGCAGCGGTTAATATCACTCAGCCAGAGCACGCCTTCCCGGTAGTGGTGCTTTTTGGTTTTGGGATCTATCCAGTCATCGGTTTTAAACGGATTGAACGCCAGCGAGGTGGCATGTGTAAGACGGTAACCGTCTTTGTAGTCGCCTTCGAGTTTCTGCTTGACTTTTAACTCTCTATCGGCCGCCATACCGTTTTTGAACGGCGGTTTGAAAATCAGAATACGGCCGGGAAACCCGCGCGGATATTCATCGACCACATACAGCTCACCGGTCTCAGGATCGATGCGGGCTATGGTAGGAGTACACATCGTTTCCAACGTCGCTTTGTGCATGTCCGTTTCGGCCGTGCAGGATGTAAAATCCGGTTGACCGAGAACCAGGTCGGCTTTCTTCTTGCCGCACGGAAAACGCAGCACGCGATAGTTGAACGTATCGGCTACCCACACATTACCCTGGGCATCAACGGAAACGCCGCGTGAAGCGACATGGTCGAATCCGCCGAAACTGATATACAGGGACTGAGCATCGGGTTTACCCCGGCCCCGGCCGCGATTCGGACCATTTTTGGTAAAATCGTCCTGGCCGATCACGCCATCGGCGATTGTGTCGCCTTTGCCATTGCTTTTGTCAGCACTGAAGGGCGCCAGGTAAATCAGAACCCGGTCGTTATAGACATCGGCAACATACAGGTTACCCTGCGCGTCGACATCGAGGTGATGGCGCATCCATTGTTCGGCGATATTGGTGCCGATCGGGTAGTAGGTCAGGCACAGGTTTGTCGCGCTGGTCGGACCGAGCATACCGAGATTGCAGTCACCGTTGGGCGCGCTGGAAACCATATCGGGCTGACCGAAAACCACGTCGGCCGTTTTACTTTCCATACTGCGGAACCCAAGGATGCGGTTGTTGCC
>CAZCLS010000451.1:2287-3945 GCA_964499565.1 uncultured bacterium | reverse complement strand
GGCTCATTCACCGGCGCGGTTAATCAGCGCCGCGGCAGGTTTGAAAGCGCCGAAGAGGGAACCCTTTTCCTGGATGAAGTCAGCACTATTCCGCTGACTGTGCAGGTCAAGCTGTTACGCGTGTTGCAGGAACGCCGGTTCGAGCGGGTTGGCGGTAATGCTACATTAGAAGTAGATGTCCGGATTGTGTCAGCAACCAATACCTCCCTGGAGAAAATGATACAGGAAGGCACATTCCGGGATGATTTGTATTACCGGCTGAATGTCGTAACGTTACATGTTCCGCCTTTGCGCAAACGGCGCAAGGACATCCAGCTCCTGATAGACCATTTTCTGGAACGTTTCAACCGGGAAACGGGAAAGAAAATAACAATAACGATGGTTGCCCGGGAAATTCTGGAGAGTTACGACTGGCCCGGTAATGTTCGTGAACTCCAGAATACAATCGAAGCACTGGTTGTCTTGTGTGAAGGGCATGAAGTGACCCCGCGCGATCTGCCACCGCACATTCTGGGCAAGGTAGAAATAGCAGCGGAGGGATTAAGCGGGGAAGACTTGCCGGATTTTGATTCAATGACCTTGCAGGAAGCCGAAAAATGGCTGATTCTACGCAAGTTAGAGACAGTGAAAACGCGTTCTGATGTTGCCAAACAACTCGGTATCAGCCGCCGGAACCTGTACCGCCGGTTAAAAGAATACAATGTGATGAAGTGAGTAATTCAGAAACCATACTCATCCTGCCGGAAGATGAGATAGTGTTATCGCGATGGCAGCGGTTTAAGCGCATGCTTTCGGCTAAAACCTACACACCGCACGAACGGGCGTTAGGGGCGGCACTGGGAGTTACAATCGGTCTGCTGCCAATATTTCCGTTTCAGATACCGGTCCTGCTGCTGCTGTGCGTTTTTATCCGCTGCTACCGGTCTCTGGCTCTGGTTACGGTATGGGTTCTGAATCCGATTACCTTTATTCCAATTTATGTAAGCGCGGTGTGGCTTGGCGCGGAGATGCTGCACATATCTTTAGGCGACTCGCTGCCCGGGTTCCACATTACCAGACAGGAATTTCTGCACCTGATGCGGCACAGCTCAGATTATCTGACAGCGCTTATTGCAGGCAGCAGTGTTATCAGCATCAGTGGCGGAGTGTTGACATACGGACTGACACGAATAGTAATCACACTCGCTAAAAAAACACGAAGGATTGATCTAGACTAATGGAAACTGTATCAATATTATTGCCGGCACATAATGAAGGACCGCGCATTTACGCGAATATCGAACATGTCCGGGAAACGGTCCGGAAGCTTATCGCCGATCCCTGGCGCGACGTGGTGACTGGTTTTGAAATCATTGTGATAGACGATGGCAGCGCGGATGACACGGGCAGTGAAATTACGCGGGCGGCAGCAACGTTTCCGGAAGTAAAAGCGGTATGTTTCGATCGCAATAAAGGTAAAGGGGCCGCCTTGCGGGTTGGGTTTAAAGAAGCGACCGGCAGCTGGGTATATTTTATCGATGCCGACCTGGATATCAGTCCGGACCACATGGAAGAGCTGGCGGACGTTCTGACGCGGTACAAAGTGGACGGTGTGCTTGGCAGCAAACAAATGCACAAAACCAAGCAGCATTATCCGCTTGCGCGCCGGATAGTCAGCG
>CAZCLS010000451.1:0-2187 GCA_964499565.1 uncultured bacterium | reverse complement strand
ACGCTGGCGGTATTCTACCGTTTACGGATCATAAAATATTATGACAGCTGGCAGCCCAAACGCAAAGATTGCACAGCAATGATATCCGTGGTGATAGCAGTGAAAGGAGACAATCCTTATCTGCGGCAGAGTGTTTCCGAAACACTGAAACAGAAGTACCCCTCTTTTGAAATTATTGTTTTGCCGGACGAGGAGATCGATGGCTACGATCCGCAGGTCCGGATTATTCCCACCGGCAACAAACTGCCGGCTATCAAGCGTAACATTGGTGTGGAAGCCGCGCGGGGAGAGATTATCGCCTTTCTGGATGATGATGCCTATCCCTACGGTCACTGGATGGAGGAGCTTGCCGGGAACTTTGCTGAAGATGATATCGGCGCGGTCGGCGGACCGGGAGTGACACCGCATGAAGATACCTACTGGCAGAAAGTCAGTGGAGCGGTATATGCCTCGTTTGCAGCCAGCGGCGTATATCGATATCGCTATATAGTCGACCGCCGGCGGAATGTGGATGATTATCCGACCTGCAACCTGGCCGTGCGCAAAACCGTATTCCAGGAAGCCAACGGATTCCAGACAAATTACTGGCCCGGTGAAGACACGGAATTGTGCCTGACCATCGCAAAAAAACTGAACAAAAAGATTATTTATGATCCGCTGGTCGAAGTGTTTCACCATCGCCGCTCGCTCTGGAACGGCCATTTCCGGCAGGTGACCCAGTATGCTCTGCACCGCGGATATTTTGTGAAAAAATTTCCGGAAACTTCACGGCTGCCGCAGTATTTCGCCCCGTCACTGTTTGTGCTCGGGGCTTCGCTGGGCTGGCTGTCCTGGTGGATGGGACCGCTGTGGTACGTGTATCTGGGAATCATGAGCATCTATATCCTGGTAGTGTTCGCCGGGGCTTTTTTAGCCGCCCCGTCACTGACTCACGCAACGATGCTGGGAACCGTTATGACCCACTACGCCTATGGCATTTATTTTATAATCGGGCTGTTAGCGCCAAGCCTGCACAAGGATGAAGAAGTATGTCCGCACAAGGCCGCGAACGATGCCCCGCCGATGGATTCCAGTGAATAAGGTTTTTCTGCTTCTGCTTGCCTGCGCGTTTATGACAGGCGCATGCGGCTTGAAGGAAAAAAGGCCTTCGTATCTCGTATTGCGCCAGAACGCGCAAAAGGGAGATGCCGAAGCTCAGTATGCCTATGCTCAATTTCTGGAAGAACATCCCTTATTCTGTCTTTCTAACGAAACCAGTCTCACCTGGTATACCCGTTCCGCCGACCAGGGAAACGCGCAGTCATTGTATCATCTGACAACCGGGTATTTTCTGAATATGGGACTTACCCAGGATTTTAATAAAGCGGAATATTATGGCCGTCGGCTGTACACATCAACCACTTCATCACCAGGCTTGCGCGGAGCGGCAGCGATGTTTCTGGCCGGTATCGCGTTCAGAAACGGTAACCTGGCCGAAGGGCTGAACCTGGCAGTGCATACAATGCAGTCGCCAACATTAGCCGCGGAATGTGTTTTTGCCGTGATAGTGTTTGTTGCGGCATTCCTTTATTATCGTTATCGAACCAGGCATCCTGATGTATCGCAAACATTGAGCCTGATGGACGGGCTGATAGGAATACTGCTCATGTTCGGCTGCATGGCATGCGTTGAATGGATCAATATCCTGTTGTGTATTCCCGTGCTGAGAATACCGACCCTGGTCAGTTCACTCCTGTTGTCAAACATTGTGTTAATAAGCGCGCTTATGTATTGTGCCGTGCTGGCCCACCTGCGCGGCATACAGCTGAAGATGCTGTTTGAGACCCGGAAAATAGAATGGTATACATACCCGATTTGGGTGGTGTTCGGCGTGATCGCGATGTTCATTCTGAGAATTATCTACGGTATTATTACCGTTCTGTTCAAAATACCCGTAAAAGTCCAAATGGTACATACACTTATGAGCAGTGTGGATGACTGGCGTGTATTCATACTGATCATAATCGACGGCGCGTTTATCGCCGTATTGATCGAGGAATTGTTTTTTAGAGGAATTATACACAGAATCCTGAAAACAAAATTGCCGGCAGGTGCGGCGGTCATACTATCATCTGCGATATTCGCGGCAGTCCATTTCGACCTTTGGAACTTCATACCATTATTTCTGACCGGCGTAGTTCTGGCGAT
>CAZCLS010000450.1:0-3946 GCA_964499565.1 uncultured bacterium | reverse complement strand
CCAGTATGGCATACTGGGAGTAGTGCCGGAACCGGGCTGGATTCTTATGCTGATCGCCGGACTGGCCGGATTGTATCGCAGGAGATAAACAAAAGTATAGATGTTTGACATATGCGGGAGCAGGCGACTGCTCCCGTTTTTTTGTAGTTATATTTCAAGCTACCTTATTTTAGACAAAATTTGCTACACTATATGATTCACATTCATATAGGCTGAAATAAATATATTTGGGAACGAAACAATGATAGCTGATCGAAAAACACTGTCAAAACTGGAAGTGATTGCCAAGCGATATGATACCTTGCGTTTTTATTCAATCAAGGCAATACCGGTAGCAATACATGAAACGCATGATTATCTGCATGCTGAACCGCCTTCCAGGGCAGGAGTAACCTGGAAAGCCGTCAAGCCGGGAATACAGTGGGGAGACAGTTGGAAAACGGCATGGTTCCGCGGGGATGTAACCCTACCCGGAGAGTGTGCCGGCAAAAAAGTATACGTTCGTGCGCAAACAGGAGCGAACGGCCAGACGCTGTTCTTTATTAATGGAGTTCCGGGCGGAGCATTTGATGAAAATCATCCGGTTGTACTTCTGAGCAAGAAGGGTATTGCGCGAAAAAAGTATCACCTCAGTTTTGAAGCATACGCCGGCCATAATTTTCCCGGTTGCATGCCGGATTCGCCGGGAGTTGTTGTCAATTCGAGCACTCAAACCTTCAAGGGGATCGAGCTGGTAATAGAACGGGAAGATGTGACTGCATTTTATTTTGATATGGTGACATTGCTGTCACTTGCAAAAAGTTTAGACCCGGGCGAACTGCGTTACGGTAAAATTGCCGGTGGATTAATGCAAGTTTTCAAGTGTATCGACGCAAAGCCCGAAGAACGAACTGAAGATGAATGGCGTCCGAAGCTGAAAAAGGCGCGTGCCGTTATGAACCCTTTGTTGAAGGCAGTAAACGGCAGTACTGCGCCGCAGTTTGGAATAGTCGGCAATTCACACATAGACACAGCCTGGCTCTGGCCATTAGCGGAAACGATCAGGAAATGCGGACGGACATTTTCAGCTATGCTGGCATTACTTGACGAATATCCGGAATTCATATTTATCCAGAGTGCACCGTGCCATGCCGACATGGCACGCACGTATTATCCGGAAGTATTCAAGAAGATGAAGCAGATGGTGAAAACCGGCCGTTGGGAACCTAATGGAGCAATGTGGATTGAACCGGACGCGAACATACCATCGGGAGAATCAATGATCAGGCAGTTTCTGCTTGGGCAGACGACAACAAGAACATTATTCGGGTACACAGCCGATACGCTCTGGTTGCCTGATGTGTTTGGGTATTCGGCAGCATTACCACAAATAATGAAGGGGTGCAACGTGCAATTTTTCTGCACACAGAAAATCAGTTGGAATGATACGACGCGGTTTCCCTATGACACCTTTTACTGGCAGGGTATAGACGGCACGCAAGTGTTTTCACATTTTCTGACAGATTACGTTATTTCACCGAATCCCGAGACACTGACCCGAGCATGGGAGAGAGTGCAGCACAAGGATGTGCAGGACCGGCAACTATGCGCTTTCGGGTATGGAGACGGGGGTGGTGGACCGACACGGGAACAGATTGGAATAATTCGACGGATGGGAGATCTTGAGGGATGTCCTCGATGCCGGTACACGACAGTCAGCACGTTCATGCAAACCATGCAGCGTGAACTGCAGAACATACCGGTTTTTGCGGGGGAATTATATCTTGAAGGGCATCGGGGAACACTGACGTCAATTGCTGAACTTAAGCGGGGCAACCGTAAAGCGGAATGTGCGTTACGGGATTGTGAATTCATATGCACGCTTGCTGCGTTACGTGGAAAAAAATATCCATCCGATGCAATTCAAAAAATCTGGAAGAACGTTCTGACTAACCAGTTTCATGATATCCTGCCCGGATCGTCAATAGCACGGACGAATGATGAAGCGATCGCAATGTACAGCACATGCATAGATGAAGCAAGAGAAATAAGCCTCAAAGCGGGAATGGAACTGAGTAAGGGGAAAGGCGAGCACGTAGATTCCGTGTTGTGCATTAACACGCTCAGCTGGGATCGACAGGGGGAAATCATTCTCAGCAACATACCCAGTTCAGTCATTCCGGCAGACAACTCACTACACTTTCAAAAATACAGGGATATTGAAGGTAAAAACCACCTGGCATTGGAAGGTGTAACATTACCGGCTCTTGGGTCGGCGATTCTACCGCTAAAACAGGCGCGTCTGGCATCAAGGGGAAAAACACCTTTCACCGTATCAGCGAAACGTGTGGAAACTCCGTATGCGAAAGTACGGTTTGACCGGGGCAGCGGAATAGAATCATACGTCTGCAAGCAGACCGGCCGTGAACTGGTTAATTCGGGTAGTGCGCTTAACGCGCTCTTGATGGGCGAGGATGTTCCATTAGCGTGGGACAATTGGGATATTGACCGCGATCATGAGATGAAGCTTGAATATTCAATTAAACGACTGAGCCGGAAAGTAATCAGTAACGGTCCCCTTCAGCTTCGCATTCGCAGTACGTATCGAATTAGTGAAACATCAACCATCGAACAGGATATGGTATTTCATGCCGGCACAGAGCGGATAGACTTTGAAACGAAGGTAATCTGGCATGAAAAGCATCGGCTGCTTAAAGCAGCGTTTCCACTGGCACTGCATACTGATACAGCCAGACATGAAATCCAATATGGACATGTCGAGCGCCCGACACACCGGAATCATCCCCAGGATGCAGCCCGGTTTGAAATATGCGCGCATAAATGGACAGACCTTTCGGAAGGGGGATATGGAGTGGCACTGCTGAATGACTGTAAGTACGGAGTGGGAGTAAACGGGAGTGAGATCCGTTTGTCACTGCTGAAATCGGGGACACATCCAGACGAACGGGGCAATGCTGGAACACAGTATATGACATACTCACTGCTTCCGCATACGGCGCCATTCAGCGTTGAGCAGGTAGTACGACCAGCTTATGAAGTTAATGTACCGGTGGTAGCAATACCCTCTGGGGACAACGCGGTCGGGCATAACAGTTTGATTAGGCTTGACGCGGGGCATGTAATAGTTGAAAGTGTCAAGTGGGCTGAATCGGGAGACGGATTTGTAATACGGGTGTATGAAGCTGAAAACTGTACCGGTCTGGTTACCATGACACTGGGAGTTCCGGTCGCAAAGGTAGAAGAGACAAACATGTTGGAAGAGCCGATACGGAAGCTGAGATGCGAGGATGGGAAGATAACATTTCGGATCAGACCGTTTGAGATAAAGACATACAAATGCACTCGATGATGCGTCCGGGCGGAAAAAATGATACAATATGCCATCAAAGATAAAGAAACATGTGGAGAATAAAAACATATGGCACGGATAGTAGTAGTAGATGACGAGGAGAATATCAGGTTTTTTGTTAACGAAGCATTGACAGCAGCCGGTCACGAAGTAGTATGCGCGTCAGATGGGAATAAAGGCTTGCAGGTTATAGAGCAGTTCAAGCCGGACATCGTGATCACTGATATATTAATGCCGAACAAAGAGGGAATAGAAACAATTCCTGAAATCAGGCTGAAATATCCTGAAATAAAGATAATCGCAATGTCGGGCGGCGGAAGGATCAAGGGAGAAAATTATCTGAAGCTGGCCGAGCGACTGGGAACAGAAGGAACACTGTTAAAGCCGTTTAAAATACAGGCATTATTAGATTTGGTTACAGGGTTGATACAAGTGCAATAATCATATGAACTGGTATCAAATGGCAAAACATTACATAAAGATGAAATGACTTGACAAATTGATAAAATTAGGATATAATGTAGCCGATTTTGGTAATAGGCTTAAGATTGTGCATAACGCACATAACATCGCAGGCAGCCTCTAAAATGACAGTAA
>CAZCLS010000449.1:0-3946 GCA_964499565.1 uncultured bacterium | reverse complement strand
TGTTTAATCAGCGCTTTGTGCCGGATGGCCTCTACCTCCTGGACGAACCGGAAGTGCCGCTCTCGCCCCTGCGCCAGTTAGCATTCCTCTCTATGCTGAAAACCATGGTGCAGGAGCAGAACGCCCAATTCATTATTGCAACCCATTCACCCATTCTTATGGCTTTTCCCGGCGCGCGGATTTATTCCTTTGATCAACTCCCCCTGACAATCGTTCCGTACGATCAACTTGAACATGTAAGCATAACGCGTGATTTCCTGAATAATCCCGACCAGTTTATCCGACGGTTATAATGTCTACATCTGCAAACCCATGAAACACGATTCACTCACTATCATTGCCCCTGACAAATCCGACCATTTTGATGTGCTGACCGATATGTGCACAAAAATATTCTGCTGGACCGATTACTTTAAAATGTATGCCTATATTAAAGACTATATCGGTAACAGTCATTACGATTGGCATTCCTCCCGCATCGGGTTGATCAATGATCAGCTGGTTACGCACTGGGGCGTCTTCGGCTATGATACCCGCGTAGGTTCAGCCCGCCTGCGCACTGCCGGTATCGGGGTAGTCTTAACCCATCCCGACTACCGTAAAAAAGGGTTCCTGCTTAAAACCGCGTTGAATTCTCTTGATGCCGCACGGGCGAACGGCTACGATATCAGCATTCTGTCCGGCATTCCCGGTTTTTATCATAAACTTGACTATTGCACTGCTTGGCCCCGGCAAAACTATATAGTCGGATTCAATGCCCTGCCCAAAGAAAAACCGCTGCTGAAACCGCGCGCGTACCGTCCGTCCGATTTTAAACATGTCTGCTCCCTCTATAACCGCTCCGCGGCTCGTTTAACCGGAACCGCCGTGCGGCCAACCTATCACTGGATCAAAGACCCCAAGCAGGCCTTCTGCTGGCATAATCAGAAAGGCGCCCTGGCCGGTTACGCCTTCTTTGAAAAATCTAATGCTTCTGTTCTGTGTAAGGACGCGGTCGGTGACCCGGAACAGATTTTGCGGGTTGCCTTCTGGTATGCCCGGAAACATGCGGCGAGCGAAATCAACTTCACCTTACTACACCACCTCAGCCCGCTGGCACGCTATCTGCGCTCACGTGATTGCCGCGTCGAACTGCACTACAGCCGTAATGGTGGCCCGATGGCCCGGATTATCTCCCTCGCCTCTACCTTTAGAAAATTGTGTCCGGAATTATCCCGTCGCGTGAAATGTTCTGAAAGTGCTGATTGGCATGGCACCCTGCGCGTCTCTTTTCCGGATGAGTCTGTCTGCCTTTCTATCGCTGATGGTTCGGTTTCCTGTGTGCCCCTGTGTTCTACCCCGCACAGCATCTCCGGCGGTAGTGAACTCGTGCGGCTCATTCTAGGTTCCGATAATCCCGCGGCGATCGCTGATGCCTGCTGTTTCCGTACCAGCGGAGATGGTGCCAGGCTTATGCGCGTTTTGTTTCCTGTTCAATTTCCCATGCTCTCTACCAGCGATGCATTCTGATAAAAAACATACCCCTGTCCATTTGGCTGTCCTCCTGGCCGGTATTGTCGCCGCGTCAACCTCTGTGCTGTTTATTAAAGCCAGTACGATCAATCCCGTCCTCCTGGCTTCCTATCGCCTTATAGCCGCTACGATCTTTCTGCTGCCGCTCTTTGTGCGTGATGTCCGCCGTCATCATGCCGTCTGGTCCCGTCGGGACGTGCTGACCTCGATCCTGCCCGGCATTATCCTCGGCCTGCACTTCATTACCTGGATTACCGGCGCGCGCCTGACCCCCGCCGCGAACGCGTCTCTGATTGTCTGCCTGGTCCCCCTGGTTACCCCCTTTTTACTTGCGGCTATCGTTCATGAAAAACTTACCCGTCCTGAAATTATCGCGACCTGTATCGCCCTTTCCGGCGTGCTCTGGCTCGGGTATGCCGATTATACGATCAACATCAGCTATGTTCGCGGAGACAGTATTTGTTTCGGGTCCATGCTGCTCTTCGCGCTTTATCTAGTCCTCGCCCGCAGAAACCGGCACGTGGCCAGCGTATGGCTTTATGTTGTCCCGCTGTATGCGATCGCCGGCGTCTTCTGCTTTATATGCGCCTTATTCGTTACATCGCCCATTACTACCTACACCGGCCTGGATATCATCGCTATCTTCGGTTTGGCTCTCATTCCCACCGTCCTCGGGCATTCCAGCCTTAACTATGCCATGAAATTTTTCCGCGGTCAGGTTGTCAGCGTCCTCGCTATGGGTGAATTTATAGTTGCTTCTGTTCTTGCTTGGTTCATCTTCAAAGAAGTCCCGCACATATCATTCTATATCACCAGCCTGGCAGTCATAATCAGCGCAGCAATAATTCTGCGCACCACTTTTCAGAGGGCAGACCCTGATGGAGTAGCTTCGCACTCCACAGGGCAAAGGGACTGAGGGCAGAGAGCCGTTTCATTTGGGCTACGTTTTTGCAGCCTGGTGATTGTGTGTTTCCGAGGGCCGAGAGCCGAGGGCCGAGGGCCGTGATCCGATGTCCGAGAGCCGTTGTCCGATTACTGATCACTGATTACCGATTACATTAAAACATTGTGGCCGACGGCGAGGGGGTTATGGCTGGAACGAGCCGGTGGATGTGTTGCCTGGGCCGTGGGCTGAGGGCCGATGTCCGAGGGCCGAGGGCCGATAGTAGCATCCGCAGCTCCGAAGCGGGTGACTCGTATAGCATGCCTTTACACACCGCACCCCAGCTCACAATTCTCCCACTCTCCCACTCCCCGAAGGTCGAGGACCGCTTTGCCCTGTGGTGTACGAAGCTACGCCAGCAGGATTGTGTTTGCTTATGGAGTGCTGACTGGAGTATGCGGGATAGTCCACTGTTTAGGGACAAACGGTGGCTACTTTGTGGGCCGTATGCGCAACACCCGGCAACCGGCCTCAGCGAGACCGGCTACAGTTGTTCATGCCATGTTCAGGCTTCAGGCTGCTTTTTGATTTTAAGGCCTGAAAGGCCGAAGTACCATAGCCCGGGGCATCGCCCCGGGTATCTAGCCAACCAACAAGCTAAGCCCTGTAAGGGCGAAGTAAATCAACCCGGTCCAAGCATCGAAGCACCGAAGTACCCCCTTCAACCCAAAAGCACGCAGTGCTTTTCAACCCAGTCCGGCCACTGCCGGAATAAACCCAAGAGCGCAACGCGCTCTTCAACCTCTTCAACCTCTGTAACCCATGTAACCCCTTCAACCCCTTAATCCCCTTAACCCCCTTAACCCCCTTAATCCCCATCAACCATCAACCATCAACCATCAACCCCCAACCCCCCACCCCCCTTTACAATCAACCAAATAAACGGTATAATAGTATTGTAACTCTTAAATAGGAGTAACAAAGAATGAATGTAATGCCTCTATTCATAGTGACTGCCTTGATGCCGGTAATCTGTCTCAGCGGTTGTAATGCAAAGGGGACCGCTGCTCAGACCGGCACAGGGCAGTCTATTTCCAAGGATGCTGTTATGCAAAAAGCTACATTTGCCGCCGGCTGTTTCTGGGGAGTCGAAGCCTCCTTCCGCAAACTACCAGGAGTAAAAGCCACCCGGGTCGGCTATACCGGAGGTACAACTGAAAATCCCACCTACAGTCAGGTCTGCGGTCATAAAACCGGTCATGCCGAAGCGGTGGAAATCTCCTTTGATATGAATGAAATTTCGTATGCGGAGTTACTGACCGTGTTCTGGAATTCCCATAATCCCACCCAGCGCGATCGCCAGGGACCTGATATCGGCAGCCAGTACCGGTCTGCCATTTTCTTTCATTCTCCCGAACAGGAAGCCGAGGCAAAGGCCGCAAAAAAAGCGTTGGAAGAATCAGGAAAATATGATAAACCGATCGCAACCCTGATCGTACCCGCTAAACCGTTTTATCCTGCTGAAGACTATCATCAGCAATACCTCGAAAA
>CAZCLS010000448.1:0-3948 GCA_964499565.1 uncultured bacterium | reverse complement strand
GAATCATTGCCTTTAGTAACAGTCACAGTCCGGTCAATAGCACGAAGAGGAGAGTGGTTGTAAAGAATATAGAACGCATCACCATCGTTATCAATATAGGGTTTAGCGACTTCGACATAAAAGTATTCAATGGCGCTATCGACTTTCCGGCCGTATTCATACGTTGCGGCAGAGATTTGACCGAGGTAATAGCCAGGTTTCACGGGGGTGTGCCAGATTAATTTCCCACGATTAGCGATGTAGATTGAAGTGCCGCGATCATCGGTGTCAAGGTTAACAATATCGGCATCGTTAGTTATTTTATTGACGATAATAGTAGCGCTGACAACAGTGCCGGAAGTAGCGTTTTGGATTGAAAAAGACAGATCATTGAATTCATGATCGGCAATGGTAAGGAATTCATCACGATTTAATGCGATATTCAGGGAAGGCTCAAGTGAATCGCCGATGACAACACGCAGGGAACCGCTGCCGATAAAGGAAGCGCCGACTTCCTGACAATAAATTGTTATGAATTCTTCACCGGACCAGTTCAAGGCGGGAATAATCCTGGCGGTATTATTCAGACTACTGAATGAAATGGCGATATGATTATTGCCTGTAGCCCACCAGCGGTAAACAGTATTCGATTTAAAGTTTGCCAATCCCTCACCTTCCCAGGTCAAGTCCAGTTGATAGATTTCGTTCATATCCAATTCAAGTTCATCGAACACAAGCTGGGGGATATCAAGCCAGACGACGCCACGCCGCCATGTGGGGCAAAGGTCGGTAGGCCATTCATCCATAAGTTCGAGATAATTGAATGGATGAGGACCGCGGACACTCATGGAAAATTCATCCAGGGTTTCGATAATATCTTCATCAGGATAGATTTCAATTATGTCGCTGACACGTGGTGAGATACCAATGCGGAACAGGGGGATTTCGGTATCATTACGTGTGGACGGCAATGTAATATCAGCGCAGACATACCCTTCACCATCATTGAAATTATTAATCCAGATATTGGAAGAAATAAAATTGTGCAGGCCGACACAAGAAATAACTTTCATAAGAGTAGAATCAAACGACCAGCACAAGGTAGCTCTAGTGACATCCAGCTGAAGAGGATTGTGTATGGTAGCAGTCAGAAAATAGTTGGACCCGAGCACGGGAGGAAAATCCGGTGAATCAAGCCAGATATACATACCGCACGGAGCAACGGGCCATTCCTGATCGGAGATGTTATCTTCACATAATAACTGACAGCCGTTATAAGAAACCCGGGTGACGGGAATTTCATCATCATCGAGGCTGGTTTCAATATAATAGACCGGGTCTTCGCGCAGCGGGATAAGAGGAAAAGCGGCGACAAGCGATATGTTGGAAACGGGAGGGTCAACACTCAGTTTTAGCGTAGCATACGAAGTGAAATTTGTTATTTCGGTTCCATACTTGTTAGTGATACCTGAGGCGAGGGGGACGTTCTCAAGAATAGAATTTTCGAATATGGTTACGGTATTGGGAAGCAGAATATCCCACTGGCTTGAGATAACAAGCACATCTTCCGGATCAAGCTCAATAGTGCAGGAGATTTCGTTCCAGGGGGTCCCGGAGGGATTAGTAATATACAAACCTGCTTTGCCGGTTTTACCTGCAGACAAAGGGGATACTGGTTTCAAGGACAAATAAACTTCATCCGGATCTTTGACAACAACGCTGCAAGCCGAAACACCATCACCTGAAACATACCTTGACCCCAGAACATCCTTGCCATCGACTTCAATGGAACTGAAAAACGGATTTTCGTCGGAAGAGCAGGGTTGAAACAAGGTGGAGCCGGGAACAATAGCCTTAAAGGAAATATCGGCAATACGGGAAGTAAGGCTATCAGTGAAAAAGGAATCGATAGCAATTTGCAGTACGGTAGAGGTAGAACCGTTTTCGTCGGGCAATTGGAGGATTGATACGGCTGGGTCAGCGGTGTTGATAAACTCGAGCAGGGAAGGATCAAACTGCCAATAGAGTCTGCAGAAAGCGTTAGAGACGGGATTGCCGACAGCAAAGGTAGAGAGTGTAAAGATTTCACCAGGACTGACAATGGGAGAAGGGCCGAGAAATACTCTGAGCTGGCTGGTTATGTCTTTCTCATCCATAGCGTCCAAAAGGACCGGCCAGCCGACACTTTGGGAATTTTCATCCAGGAGTTCGGAAAGGTCCAATTCAATACTGGCATAACTATTAAGGAAACCGATTGTGCCGGGACGCCTGGGAGTATAGGTGAAGAAGCCCAAATCAAATTGATTGGAAGCGAGAAGCTGAGTGTGTAAAAACGAGATGTTTACATACATGGAAGCGTTTACGGCGCCATAATGAAGAGTATTGGTAGTCGTGGGGGTATAAAAATAGATATTAGTCGTAAGGTCAATGGAAATAAGAGCGTTAGCATCATTGATTACGTTAGTATTGGGAGAAAACGTTATATCAGAGTAGCTGATCAAATTAGTATTGAACATAACCTCAAAACCGAACTCGTTATAGATGACATCACCGGAGCATTCTTTAACCATTTCGAGCTTAGCCCGGGCGGGAAAGCTAACGGGCAGAACGGAGGATTCCGGAGTAAGGCGCAAGGCCAGGCCGTCCACAAATCTGATTGAGAAATTACAATTATCGACGCCGTCATTTTCATCATATATGAAGCCGAGGAGATCGGCATTCATTCTTTGCACGACAGAATTGGTTTTCTGATCATTAACAAGCAGGTCAATATCAATATCTTCCTCAGTTGTCAAGGAGGAGAAGAGGAGCGTGGCCAATAAACCCTGGTAATTAGTAGGCTGGCACGATAGGTCGAGAAAAGCTCCCAATTCAAAAGAGTTAGTACCGGTATTGCTTATAATATTAGTAACAACCAAACCACCGGAAACGAAAGAAAAAAACGGGGGAAGGGTATTTGTGAGTGAGAGAGGATTCAGGTGCAAAACGGTTGAATCATATTCAATGAAAGTGCGGATATGATCATAATCGGCGGGCAGGTCTGAGGCGCGGGAAATGAAAAGGTTAACTGGAATGTCATCGGTAGTAAAGGGGACGGAGGGCGAATGAGGAACGAGGGCGAGGCGATATCCGGGTAAATCATCAACAGAAACAGATAATTCATCAATACCATCATCGACATCATCGGGCGAACCGAGAATATCGATCCCATTGTAATCAACAATAGAAGTAGGATAGGAATCATCTTCAAACGTTTCATAATAAAAAGATTCATCCAGGACTTCATCAGTAGCAATGCAATGAAGAGTAGCGATAGTGACTTCGGCATAAGGGGATATGGCGGATAGAATGGGATTGGCTGTAGCCCATAGAAACGTACCGTCATCATTCTGGTCGAAAAAGGTATCGCTGAAATTAAACTGGCTGATATTCCATTGGGGCTGAGAATATATTTGAATGCCTTCGGGCCATACGACATTTACCTTAACACAGGGTGAAGGATAGGCAAGATTAATATCTGAAGAATCAAAAGAAACGGTCAAATTTACGGTAAAGATTTCGCCTGGTTTAACAGTACCGTATGGACCTTTAAATCCGAGGTGAGCACAAAAGGCCTGGGAAGAAAAGGTCAGTGCACACAGAGCGGTTAAAAAAAATTTATTCATAATATCCTCTAACTAAAAGTATTATTACATTCAGCAAATAAAATATAGCATAAATTGTGCCTTTCGCAAATATAAAAAACCATATATGCTATAAACATTCCAATGCATTCATATATAGATATTTATGAATAATATAAAAAATAAAAAAATATGCATATACGCGAATTAACATAAGCAAAATGCAGAAATGCGATAAATTGGTTGCGCATGAATGGAAGAATGAGAAGGGAAAGTGGCTAATATCAGCGAGGGGTGAAGGGGGAAATTTGTCTCAGGTGATCGATGATCGGCGGGACGGAATCGA
>CAZCLS010000447.1:2808-3951 GCA_964499565.1 uncultured bacterium | reverse complement strand
AATTTTCGATCATCATGCCTCCTACTGCGCTATCCCCGGCTCCCTCGAGTGCATCGCCGATGAGATCCAAACCGCCGGTGTCCGCGGGGGCGTCTGTTTCGAAATTTCCGACCGTAACGGGCCTGAAGCCGCCCATGCCGCCCTGCTCGAAAACCGTGATTTCAAGGATCGCCCCGCAGTCAAGCATTTATGCGGTCTGCATGCCTCGTTCACACTCAGTGATGATTCTCTCGCCGCCGCCCGCGATGCCACACCCGATTCCATCGGCTTCCACCTGCACTGCGCGGAAGACCTGATCGATGTCGAACGCAGCAATCATCAGCTGGTTAAGCGCCTGGACCGGTTCGGCATTTTGCGGCCTGATACATTGCTCATTCACGGCATCCATCTCCGCCCGGATGAATACGATATGATCGCCGCGCGCGGCTCAACGCTGGTTCATTGTCCCGATTCAAATCTGCATAACGGCGTTGGCACACTTGACATCACAACCGCTCTTTCCGCGGGCATTGCCCTGGCAGCCGGCACCGACGGCATGCACAGTTCCATGCTGAAAACATACAAAACCGCCTTACTGGCCAATCACAATCTGCGTGGCAGACCGGATACCGGCTTCGACGAAACACGGCGGATGTACCGGTTCACCCAGCAGCTGCCCGAACGGTTTTTCCCGGATTATTGCGGAAACCTTAAACCGGGAGCCCGGGCCGATATCGCCGTGCTCGATTATCGCCCGCATACCCCGCTGACCACGGATACTGTCTGGGGCCATATGCTCTATGGCGCTGCCGAACAGCCGGTATTTACTACGATTGCCGGTGGGGCCATTCTGTATAATCATGATGTATTGAGCAGGGTCGATGAGCAGGCCCTTACCCGGGAATGCCGCAGCGCCGCGGCGCGACTATGGAAACGGTCCTAATTCCGATTCCGAAATCGATACCGAAGTGAACCGTGTACACGGTATCATGAAAATTGTGACATCACACAAATGTATGCCCCGCTTTCATTCCATCGCGGATTTAGGTGGATATACAGTTGACGTATCCGGTCCTTTTTGGTATTATATGGCTCAAACAGAGTAACTAACTGAAAGTGTTTGGCTTTACAAAATTTTTTTGCCCTTTTTACCATATTAACTCA
>CAZCLS010000447.1:0-2708 GCA_964499565.1 uncultured bacterium | reverse complement strand
ACCGGCGCTCTGACCACCACCTTCACCGCTTCCCAGGGTCTGCTCCTGATGATCCCTAATATGTTTAAAATCGCCGGGGAACTCACCAGTACCGTCTTTCATGTCACCGCCCGATCCGTAGCCTGCCAGGCTCTGTCGATCTTCGGCGACCATTCGGATGTCATGTCCGTGCGCCAGACCGGTTTCGGCCTGATGTGCTCGTGCAGCGTCCAGGAAGTCATGGATTTCGCTCTGATCTCCCAGCGCTCTACCCTCGAGTCGCGTGTGCCGTTTGTGCATTTCTTCGACGGATTCCGTACTTCACACGAAATCACGAAAATTGATGTACTCGACAAAGACACGATGAAAGCCATGCTGCCCGAAGAAATCGTGTATGCTCACCGCGCCCGCGGCTTGTCTCCGGACCGGCCGATGCTGCGCGGCACGTCCCAGAATCCAGATGTGTTTTTCCAGGGCCGCGAAACCGTGAACAAGTATTATCTCGCCTGCCCCGGCCTGGTCCAGAAGGCCATGGATGAATTTGCCGCGCTTACCGGCCGGCAGTATAAACTGTTCGACTATGTCGGACATCCCGAAGCTGAAAATATCGTCGTCATGATGGGCTCCGGTGCCGATGCGATGCACGAAACCGTCGAGTATCTGTCCGGTGAAGGCGAGAAAGTCGGTTTAGTTAAAATCCGCCTGTTCCGCCCCTTCTCTACCGAAGCCTTTATCGCTGCCCTGCCCCCGACGACCAAACGCATCTGCACGCTTGACCGCACCAAAGAGCCGGGCTCGATCGGCGAACCGATTTATGCTGATGTCCGTACCGCGATCGGTGAAGCGATGGAACAGGGCCCGACTATCTTCAGCGGCTGGCCGGTTGTGGTCGGCGGCCGTTACGGTCTCGGTTCAAAAGAATTCAATGACGCCATGTGCCGCGCGGTGTACGAAAATCTCGCGGCCGAAAAACCAAAGAATCATTTCACGGTCGGTATCATCGATGATGTTACCGATACCAGTATCCCCGTCGATTACGAATGGCAGAAAGTTGAGAAAGGCCCAAAAACCTATTCGGCCATGTTCTACGGTCTCGGCTCGGACGGCACCGTCGGCGCCAATAAGAACTCGATCAAAATTATCGGGGACTGCACCGACAATTATGCCCAGGGCTATTTCGTGTATGACTCCAAAAAGGCCGGCGCCGTCACGGTATCCCATCTGCGTTTCGGTCAAAAACAGATTCGTAGTTCATACCTGGTAACCAAAGCTGATTTCGTGGCCTGTCACCAATTTTCATTTCTCGAAAAATATGACATGCTCAGCCATCTCAAGACGGGCGGCACCTTCCTGCTTAACAGCCTGTACGGAGCTGATGAAATCTGGGATAAACTCCCGCTTGAAGTTCAGAAACAGCTGATTGCTAAAAAAGTGAAGTTCTATGTGATTCGCGCCTACGATATCGCCGAAAAAATCGGGATGGGCAGCCGCATAAACGTCATTATGCAGACCGCCTTCTTCAAGATTTCAAACGTGATCGAGCCGGAACTGGCTATTGAGCAAATTCGTAAAGCCATCAAAAAAACATACGGCTCTAAAGGTGAAAAAGTCATCAATATGAATATCCAGTCGATTGAAAAAGCTCTGGAAAATATTGAGGAAGTGAGTGTGCCTGATACCGCTACCAGCACTATGCATATGCATCCGCCGGTGCCGGCAAGCGCTCCGGAGTTCGTGCAGAACGTGACCGGCACTATTATCAAGGGTGACGGCGACCAGATTCCTGTGTCTCTGATGCCGGAAGACGGCACGTTCCCGACCGGAACGACGCAGTATGAAAAACGGAACATTGCCGTCAAAATCCCGGCCTGGGATCCAGCCGTGTGTCTACAATGTGGGATGTGCTCGATCTATTGCCCGCACGCGGCCATCCGCATCAAAGCCTATGATAAACAGAAGCTGGAAAACGCGCCGGAAACATTCAAGAGCACAGACGCCAAAGCGCTCAAGAACGTACCCGACTATATGTTCACGGTGCAGATCGCCCCGGAAGACTGCACCGGCTGTGGCTTGTGTGTGGAAATGTGCCCCGGCAAAAGCAAGGAAAATCCCGAGCATAAAGCCATCATGATGGAATCGCAAGCCCCCCTGCGTGAACCGGAAGTGGCCAATTATGAGTTCTTCCTGAATATTCCCGAACCGGAAAAAGAACTCATGCCGCGCACGACAGTTAAAGGCAGCCAGTTCTACCGTCCGCTGTTTGAATACTCCGGCGCCTGCGCCGGTTGCGGCGAAACCCCGTATGTTAAACTGCTGTCACAGTTGTTTGGCGACCGGGCCTACATTGCCAACGCGACCGGCTGTTCATCCATTTATGGCGGCAACCTGCCGACGACGCCCTATACCAAGCGTAAAGACGGCCGCGGCCCGGTCTGGTCGAACTCACTGTTCGAAGATAATGCCGAGTTCGGCATGGGTATGCGCCTGACTATTGATAAGCATACCGAGTTCGCCCGCGAGCTGATTGAGGAATGCCTCACGTCAGACTGCTGCGCCGATTTTGTCCAATTGCTGAAAGAGGTGCGCGACGCGGACCAGAGTACGCAGGACCTGATTGAAGAACAGCGCGCGCGTATCGCTCAGCTGAAGTCAAAATTAGCCGCGTGTGACTGCTCTGCCTGCAAACAACTTCTCTCACTCGCTGATTATCTGGCGGTCAAATCTGTCTG
>CAZCLS010000446.1:0-3958 GCA_964499565.1 uncultured bacterium | reverse complement strand
GCATATGAAACTTAAAAACTTTTCCGGTGTCAGGATCAACCAACCGGGTACTGCTTGGGAATACAAATTGCCAAAGCCAGCTCTTCGCCGCAGATGGATATTTCTTATCAAGCTGCGTTGGCATAAACACACGCCCATATCCCTTCAGAAGTTCCTGTTCATGGTATTTCTTGATCTTTTCCAGGTGCTTCTTAAGTGCATCTTTAAGTGAATCCGGCAATACAGTAATCCGGTCTTTCTTTCCTTTTCCTTCGGATGACGTTTGTTATGATAGAGTATGAATTGCTTTATCCAATAGAGATAACTTTTCTCTGTGCTATACGAGTAATGTTTAATGCGTATGCATTCTCTTACAGTGTCAAGGAACTTTTTAGCCATTGCTGTCTCCGGTTGCATTTTTAACATGAATATTTTATAATGTATCTGTGCGTAACACATGGAGTTACAAACGTTTTGTCAGCAAACTTGCATGTTATATTGCAAGAATACGACTTTTCACACGTCCGTTCTTTGGCAGCTGTGCAAAAAGATGCACTAACACGCTTGTTCTATTATATATACGCAGGAGGTGGCAGATTTTTGCGTATTATATTGCAAAGATTCCCCTCGTGCAACACAATAACTTGTTCTGCATCAAGTCGGCATGCATGCATATTAATATATTGCTATTTATATTGCTATATGATATACTAAGTTATGAAAGCAACATTTGAATGGGATAGGGCGAAGAATTTACAGAACCAGGAGAAGCATGGGATCTCATTCTCATTTGCTCAGTTTGCTTTTACAGACGAGAACCGTATTATTCTGGAAGATCTTGATCACAGTCATGATGAAAAACGCTATTATTGTATTGGAAAAGTTGGCGATGGCATTATAACGGTCCGGTTTACATACAGAAAAAACAGGATTCGTATAATAGGCGCCGGATACTGGCGCAAAGGAAAGAAGCTCTATGAAAAAGAAAATAACATACACGAATGAGCCGCTGGGAAAGGTGAAACGGGTAGATGACTTTCTGCCGTCACCCAACGAGCTTGCTTTCAAGGAAGAAACGGTCAAAGTTACTATTGCTTTAAGCAAAGCCAGCATTGATTTCTTCAAAGACCAGGCGAAAAAGCATGACACACAGTATCAGAAAATGATCCGGCGTTTGCTTGATGAATACACAGCACGGCACGTAACACTATAATGCAGAACAAGGTACTACACCAGACCCTTGTGAATGCTTAGTTAATGCCGGGCTGGTGAGTTGGGTCCGTTCAGCCAGAGGCTCCCAAATGGAGAACGAGCAAATCAAAAGAGAAGAGAGTGTTCAAGGAGAGCACTGGAGCAAACTACACGGGGGGTATTTCTCCGATCCCGTGGTAGCGTACCCACTCATCCGGAAAGTCCGGGCAATTGCAGACACGTCGGGCGTCGACACGATTGTCGATCTGGGTGGCGGCACAGGGTCCTTGCTCGCTCTGCTCCGTGCGGAAGGCGTTAACCACAATATCTCTCTTGTAAACCTTGACGCTTCGGACGTCCAGCTTGAGGTTGCGGCAAGAGCAGGACTCTCTTGTATTCGGGGTTCCGTAGACTCATTCTCCCGATGCGATCTGGGACATGAAGAGGGAACCTTCCTGTTCATGATGCGTTCCGTTTTACACTATTTCGGAGAAGATGGTCTGCGCCCGGTGCTTCGGCACCTGCGTACACAGGTGCAGACCGGGGAGTATTTCGTGCACCAGACAGCATCCTTCCTTCATCAACACGATGCAGACTGCATGAACGAACTCTACCAGATCATGCGAACACCGAAATGGTACCCAACAGTCTCGTTTCTATGCGAGTGCCTGAGACATGAGGGATGGCACGTGCTTGAAGTGCTGCCGGGCTTGCCTTTGACATTGACAAATGAAGAACTCAGACAACGGTATGATCTCAGTCAGGCGGAACTCCTGCGTATCAGTGACCAATTGACCCAACATTCCCTTGCATCAGAAGATATCTTCAAAAAGACAGACGATGGATTCTGTGCCTTTCTTCACTATTGGATTTACATCTGTACGCCTGCTATAACCGACATTGACATCCGCGTGAAGCGGGCTTTCGAAGCGTCTCAGACATAACGGGATTAAGGGGATTAAGGGTCACTACTCCACCGGGGCTGTCTCAAGGGTCTGTTCCTCAGCATTACTCCATCACTCCACTACTCCACCCGGGGGGGGTATTGGCTTTTACAAACACTAAAAATGCTATACTATACTATATCACCAAGCGCCGATTCAGGTAATTCGGGTAAACAGCTCTGCATGACATAAAGAACAGGCGAGGATAATCCCTCATCGTCGGTATCATCGGGGCAGTCCTGGGCGGGTGGATTTTCGGGGTTCTTGGTATTTCAATTGGCGGTCAGTGGATCGGGCCGATCGTAACAGCAACGTCGGGTGCCATTGTACTGCTCTTTTTCATAGGTCTTATCCAGAGAAGATAGAATACAACTAAAGGAAACATAATTAATGCCCAAAAACCGGGCTGATATATTCGGCGCAGAACGCAGTATATGTTACTGTGTCTGATTGTTGATGAAGGTTTCGTGAAGAATGGGATCAATGAAACTTTCGTGAAACACCTCTGTGCCTCCGAGTCTCTGTGAGAGAAATATTTGAATAGTACGATGCCGACGAATGAGTAGTTCCGGCCGCTGGTGAGTTTAGTCCGTTCCGGCGGCGGCTAATCGGACGGATCGGATGGATCGGACGGATCAGACTAAAACGCCGCCGGGGGTTCAAACAGGTAGTTCTTCACACGTTCTCCAGTGGTCAAACATAAACTTGAAAATAATGCAAGTAATTTATACGAAAAAAATGTATAGTAAACTATATATGTCAGTTAATTATATGTATTGTGCTATTTGAGTAAGGAAAACATGAAAAAAAAGAGGAGTATATGTGCAGGGTACTAAGTAGTATTATCATTGTAATTATTGCGGGAAATGTATTTGCTGATACGAATAAATCTGATTATCCGTATGTTCCCATGCCAAAGTCGATCAAACCAGAATTGAGCATGAAACATTCAATTATCCCTCAGCCTAAATCGATTGAAGCGTTAAAAGGTACAACATCCCTCTTCTCGTTGAAAAGCATAGGAGTTCAAGACAATAGTTTACTGTCGATAGCAGCAGCGGTGTCTGATTACCTGTATAAGATCTCTGGAAATAAACCTTCTGTAACGATTGGCACACGAGGAGATATAATCTTCACGTATTCTCCGCAGGCCCCCGGGGCGGAATACACGCTTTCTGTCAATGGTACTGTAACAATCAGTGGACGCTCACAATATGAAATTGCCAATGGAGCCGCAACACTGCTGCATCTGACAGGAGCGGATGGTAAAATCCCCAATGTATCGATACACGATTCACCGGATTCACGATTCAGGGGAGTCGAGGTAGATCTGGGCAGAAAACACGTTTCGCTCTCAACAGTAAAGGAACTGGTTGATGTCTGTTTTCTCTATAAAATGAATAATGTGATCCTTCATTTAACCGATGACCAGCGGTTTGTTTTTCCCTCCACGGCATTTCCGAAATTAGCAAGTAAAAACGCGTTTTCCATAGAAGAGCTCAAAGAACTGGAAGCGTATGCCGCGGCGCGGGGCGTATATATCACGCCGGAGTTGGATGTTCCGGGCCACTGCAGTGTTCTCAGGAATCAATACCCGGAAACGTTTAAAAGCAAGCAAGGGCGGCTGGATGTCGAGTCGCCTGAATGTCGTGAAGGGTTAAAAACGTTGATCAAAGAGATGTGCGATGTTTTTCAATCGACCCCGTATTTTCATTTAGGCTGTGACGAGGCGCATCCGGCGACCACCGGCGAGAAATTCATCAGGTTTATAACCGAGATGAACGACTATATAAAAAGCAGAAATAAGCATACAATAATATGGAACGGGACCGGCGAAGCAATAC